>DFIJ01000137.1:1682-27218 GCA_002372775.1 Christensenella sp. UBA3700 | reverse complement strand
ATGAGATTAGACAAGTTTTTAAAGGTTTCTAGAATTATTAAACGTAGAACTATCGCAAACGAAGCATGCGATTCTGCCCGTGTAGAACTTAACGGAAGAGCAGCAAAAGCTGGTGCTCAAGTTAAGGTCGGAGATATTGTTACACTGCACTTTGGTGATAACAATTTTAAGTTCAAAATTCTTAACGTTCAAGAGACTGTAAAAAAACAGGATACCGCTGAAATGTATGAGGTAATTATTGATGAAAATTAGTGTTATTATTGCATGCGGTGGAACAGGTTCTAGAACAGGACTACAATACAACAAATTAAAGTTTGATATCGGCGGAATGCCTATTATTCAAAAAACTATCTCTGCTTTTTCAAGAGACGATATCTCATCCATTATTCTTGCTGTTAACAGACAAGATTTAGAATGGTTTAACGAATTAGTTTCATCTCTACACAACGAAAACATTAAAGTTTGTCTTGGCGGTTTAGATAGACAAGAAAGTATTTTCAATGCCCTACAAATGGTAGAGGAAGATACAGACCTTGTTATGATTCACGATGGAGCTAGACCATTTGTATCTCAAAAGATTATCGACGAGGCAATAGAAGGAGCCATTAAAAGAGGCACTGCTGTTGCTTGCATAGACGAAACAGATTCTCTAAGACAATTTAGCGAATTTGGTTCAACTCCTGTTGATAGAAAAGAATATGTAAGAGTACAAACACCTCAAGTATTTAGATATGATCAAATTCTAAAAGCATATAAGATGGCTAAAGCCAATTTTGGACAATTCACAGATGATGCTTCTTTATATCAAGAATACATAGGTGATGTATATATAACACGTGGTTCTCCAGCAAATATTAAGATTACAACAAAGGAAGATATTGCAAAATTTATTCCTCAAGATTTCTTTGTAGGTGTTGGCTGGGATACACATGAACTTGTAGAAGGAAGAAAGCTAATACTTGGTGGTGTTACAATTCCTCACACAAAAGGATTGCTTGGTCACTCTGATGCGGATGTTTTAACTCACGCTATTATGGATGCCCTATTATCTGCATCACATAATAAAGATATTGGACAATTATTCCCAGACACAGATGATAGATATAAAGGAATATCTTCTATACTACTTCTAAAAGAAGTTGTTATAATGATAAAAGATCAAGGATATACAATAAACAATGTTTCAGCTGTCATTATGGCACAAAAACCAAAGATGGCTTCATACATCCCTCTAATACAAGTATCACTTGCAGAAGCAATGGGTATTGATGAAAGCAAAGTATGTGTATCTGCAACAACAACAGAAAAATTAGGCCTTGTTGGCCACGAAGAAGCAATTAGTTCAAACGCTTATGTTTCTCTATACAAAAAGGAAGTATAATTTATGGAACAAGAAAAAGAAGTAACAAAATCAGATATTACAACAACTGATGCGATTTATATTATATTCGCAATTATAATGGCATTCTTATTTATTTCAATTGCCGTTGTTTCTGTTTTACTTCTAATTAGTGCTTTTATGGCAATGAGACAAGCTGGAGATTTAGCTTCAACAGGAAAAATAATAGTGCTAGCAATTCTTGTTATTCTTTGCGTAGCACTATTTGTATATTTAGATTATTTAATTATTACAACAGTTATTAAAAGCGCTAAAAAATATCTTGCTGAAAGAAAAGAAGCTTTAAGCAAAATAGAATCTAAAAATAATTAATTCTTTATATTATCAAAAGATAAAGGAAGTAATTCTTCTAATAAATATTCTTTTTGATTAACATCATCTGCAAGAATAATTTTAAAATCACTATCACAGAATTCGCTCATAACTTGTCTACACATACCACAAGGGCTTGTTAATTCAAGTTTATCTTTGCCGCCTACAATTGCCATTGCCTCGAATTCATATTCACCTTCTGATACTGCTTTAAATATTGCAGTTCTTTCTGCACAGTTTGTAGCACCATAAGATATATTCTCTATATTACAACCAGTATAAATCTTGCCATCCTTACATAAAAGCGCAGCACCAACTTTAAATTCTGAATATGGAGCATAAGCATTCTCTCTAGCTTTCTTTGCCTTATTAATTAATTCTGTATACATTTAATCCCCCAAGAGTCTTTTCTTTAAGACCTCTACACTATCTATTATATCAGCATTCTCAAGCACTTCTAATGTTGATTTATCCCTAAACCCCCACGAAACAAGAATAGACTTTACTCCTGCATTTTTCGCAGTATAATAATCTACATCAGAATCTCCTATATAAACGCACGCGCCTTTATCTATATTTGATTCTTTAATAATATAATTAACTAAGTCTGGGTTTGGTTTTACTTCCATACCCTCTTTATGACCTGCAGCAATATCTATTAATCCTTTGAAATAAATATCTGCCAATCTCTTAACAGCTTCATCATTTTTATTTGAAACAATACCTGTTTTTATTCCATTGTCTTTTAATTCTTTAAGCATATCTATAATGCCAGGAAATGCGTGGGTATTATCATTGCAATGAATCGTATAATGCTCTTTAAACACTTTATATACTTTCTGAATAGTATCTTTGTCCGTTCCTGAAGGAACTGCTCTTTTTATTAGATTCATTACGCCATTACCAATAAAAGATCTCACTTCTTCAATCGTTCTTTTTGGAAAAGAAAAATACTCTAGCGCATAATTTGTGCTATTTTTTAAATCTTCCAATGTATATAGTAGCGTTCCATCTAAATCAAAAATTGCAATTTTTATCATACGAATATTATATTCCTTTTTATCGGCTCTTTTAAATCTTTTTCGATTTTTATATAATAAAACTAAGGTTTGCTATGGGGGAAAATATGAAGTACATTTTTGTATGTAACAAAAACGCAGGACAAAGACAAGCAACATCTTTAATCAGAGATCAAATCCAAAAACTAAGCAACAAAATAGAATATGAGCTTTACGAAACTAAGGCACCACTTGATGCCACAAGATTCGTAACTGAATATTGCGATGCACATAAAGATGAAGAAACATGTTTTGTTGCTTGCGGTGGAGATGGAACAATAAATGAAGTTGCATCTGGAATTGTTAATAAAAAAAATAAGTCTATTGCCCCATTTGCATGCGGAAGTGGCAATGATTTAATCAAGTATTATAAAGGAAAAGATTTCCTATCTTTAGAAAAGATTGTAAATGGCTCAAATAAAGTCATAGATATATTGCAAGTAACAAATCTTGTTACTAATGAAATTAGATATTCAATTAACGTATGTAACATTGGTTTATCTGCTGTTGTTTGCTCAAAAGCAAATAAATTAAAAAACAAAGGCAAAACAAATGCATACAATAAAGCCCTTCTTCATGGTATTATTCACGGAATGAAAAACAAAATAGATATAGAAGTAGATGGCGAAAAGTTAACAAATGGTGAACTTCTTATTTGCGACTTAGCAAACCATCATTATGTTGGCGGCAAGTATTTTAGTGCACCAAATGCTTTATGCGATGATGGACTTATCGATGTTAATTTGTTCTTACCAGTTCCTCTACTAAAATTTGCAAAATGTTTGCCAAAATACGAGAAAGGACAACATCCAGAAGCTGCTCCAAAGATCTTAGGAGATGGCAAGTTCATTTACAAGAAAGCAAAAGAATGCCATATATATTCAACTGTTAAACCTTTTGAATTATGTTTAGATGGAGAAATGTTTGAAGGTACAGATTTTAATGTAAAAATCTTACCAAAAAGTATTAATTTTATAGTTCCTAAAGATTAGTGCTTGACATAAAAAACAAATAGGTGTTAGTATAAATGCAACATATATAAAACCTTTGATTAAGAAAAGTAATTCTATCAAAAGTCAAATAGAGAGCTTCGGATGGTGGAATCGTAGCAGATAAGTAGTAGAACGAAATGGACTTATGAGGGCGACTAATAATCGACGGAATCATAACCGTATAAAAGATGACTTGTATGATAGTACAATGGAGAGAAAGAGGATACAAACGTATCAATTTGGGTGGCACCGCGAAAGTAATTCGTCCCAAGAGTGGAAGATTTCCCTCTTGGGATTTTTTATTTGTGAAAAACTTTTATAAAGGAGATATATATTATGAAAAAGACTTTAATTATCATCGCTTGCATCGTTTTAGTTGCAGCATTAACTACAGCTTGCTTCATGGGCTGTTCAGAAGAAGATAACAGACCAATCATTGGTATTATTCAATTCGGCGACCATGGTTCTCTAAACAACTGCCATAACGGAATCCTTTTAGGATTAAAAGAAGGTGGAATCAATCTTGATGACTACAAGATCGAATATGTTGTTAGTAACTTCAGCGGCGAAGTTTCTAATGCACAAGCTAAAACACTAGTAAACAAGAATGCCTCAATCATTATTGCAATCGCTACACCATCTGCTATTGCAGCTGCAACACATGCTGCTGGAACAGAAATTCCAGTTGTATACGATGCAGTTTCTGACGTTAAGACAGTAGCTAAGTTCGAAAACATCACAGGTGTTTGCGACTTATGTCCATTTGAAGATCAATTAGCATTAGTAACATCATTCATGGGAAGATCAAATTTAAAGATCGGCGTTTTAATGTCAACAGAAGAAGATTCTGATGCTCTTCAATTAACAACATTACAACAAGCTGCTACAGCATACACAGGAATGGAAATTAAGACAAGAACTATTGCTGATATCACAACAGTTACAACAGCTACTCAAGCATTAATTGACGAAGGAGTTGACTGCTTTGTTAATTTATTAGACAATACTATTGTTGGTAAACTTCAAGAAATTCTTGGTATTACAAACGCTGCAAACATCCCTGTATTCGGAAGCGAAATTGAGCAAGTTAAAGATGGATGTTTAGCATCTGCTTCTATCGACTACATAACAGTTGGTAAACTTGCAGGTAACCAAGCAGCTAAAATCTTAAAAGGCACTGCAGCATCTCAAGTAGCTCCTGAAACAATGCAAGGACATTCAACTCCTTACTATAACGAAGCCGTTGCTACAGCATTAAATATTGCAGTTCCTACATATGAAGGATTAACAAAGGTAAGCGCTTAATAATTATGTCATTGTTTTTTAATACAACAGTATCTGGAATACAACTTGGATTGTGCTATGCAATAGTAGCATTCGGAATGTATATTGCATACTCAATCCTAGACTTCCCAGATTTGTCTACTGATGGAACTTTCCCACTTGGAGGTGTTATTGGAACCATTCTTTTATATAGAGCTGGTGTTCATCCAATAATTGCTCTAATGGGAGGTTTTGTTGCTGGTTCTGTTTTCGGTGCGTTAACTGGAATCTTACATGTTAAATTCAAGATTAGTAAATTGCTATCCGGAATTATTGTAATGACAGCTCTATTGTCAATCACACTAGCATTAACAACACTATTAACACAAACAGAATACACTGTATCTAACTATTCATACATTGCTCATGGAATCAACGGATTATTCAATAAAGGTGTTAATAAGACAAATCCATATTTAGTTATTGTTATCTTACTTGCACTTGTTATTGTTATTAAAATTCTTCTTGATTTATTCTTCAAGAGCAAAGCAGGAATGATGTTAATTGCAACAGGTAATAATGAAACATTAATAACTTCTTTAGGAAAAGATGTTGGATTCTATAAGATTCTAGGCTTATCTATTGCAAATGGTCTTGTTGGTTTTGCAGGTGCATTATATGCACAAATGACAATGAACTATGATAACACTTCAGGAACTGGTAAGGTTGTACTTGCCCTAGCTTCCGTTATTATAGGTCTTGCTATTTTCTCAAAAGCAAAATTTGTTAAACCTACTACAGCAGTTATTGTTGGCGCATTAATATATGCCCTAGCACTTAACTACTTCACTTTAGTAGACAAGAATGGTACATATCTAAAATTAATGAATGCAGTAGCATTTGCCCTAATTCTTATTATTAACAACTTAGTTAAAAAGCAAAGAATTAAGAAAAAGAAGATATCACCAAAGACACCTACAAACATTGATGATCAAGTTATGAATATCCTTTCATTGCCAGATAAGCAAGAAACTATTGAAGATGTTCCAGTAACAGAGGAGGCGCAATCATGATAGAACTTATAGATATATCTAAGAAATTTAACGCCCATACTGTTAATGAAACTACAGTATTTAGTGACTTTAATTTCACAGTAGAAAAAGGTCAATTCATCTCTGTTATTGGTTCTAATGGTTCAGGTAAAACTACTCTTCTAAATATTACTGCAGGTTCAATTCTTCCTGATGTTGGTAAGGTGTTATTAAACGGAAAGGATATTACAACTCAACCTGAGTTTATAAGAGCTAGAAGATTTGGTCGTGTATTCCAAGACCCATCTAAGGGTGTTGCATCCAACATGACAATTATGGAAAATCTTTCTCTTGCGGACAACAAAGGTAAGATGTTTGGATTAACACGCGGTGTATCTAAAAAGAAATTCCAAGAGTACCAAGACATGGTAGCATCAATTGGATTAGGCCTTGAAGATAAGATGCATGTAAAGATGGGTGCACTATCAGGCGGACAAAGACAATCTGTTTCCCTTCTTATGGCTACAATGACTCCAATAGATATTTTATTACTTGATGAACATACTGCAGCTCTAGATCCTAAAACTGCTGAAGTTGTAATGCAACTTACAAACAAGATTATAAAGGAAAAGAATCTAACTGCTCTAATGGTAACTCATAACCTAAGATATGCCCTAGAATATGGTAATCGTATTGTTATGATGCACCAAGGCCATGTCATCTTAGACAAAAAAGACAAAGAAAAAGAAAAACTTGTTGTTGATGATGTATTAAACCTATTCAACAATATAAGTATCGAAGTTGGTAATTAATAGTTTTTATAAATAAAAAATACGAGTGTTCTCAGATAAGGGAACACTCTTTTTTTAAGCTTTTATTCTCTCTGCTTTATTTCCAAAATACCATAGCGACAACTCAATAATGAGCAATAGTATTATTAATACAACATTAGCTACAAAATTAGTTATATTAATATAAGTCGCAAACAGCATAGAGCACGATATAAGCAACACATAACTATTAAATAACACTAATTTTGTTTTTCTATTAGCTAAAACGATTGATATTAAAGAAAACGATATTATTCCTATTGAATAAACCAATATCGCAATAAATCGATTGTATTCCATATATTTAGGATACCGTTGAAGAGTTGTATATGGACCATAATATACATACAAAACACAGACCAAAATAATACATACAAGAAATACTCTTTCAAATACTATAAAAGCCCTACTATTTATGACTTCTTTTCCTTCCAAGAATGCCTGTTTTTCTTGCTCCCTATTATGGATATTAAAACCTGCATATAAAGCAACTGCAATACTTTTCAAAATAATAAATGCTATATAACTTGAGTTAATAAAAATCAACACATCTACTAGTACAGCAAACAAATACAATGCAGATCCAATATATGCCTTTTTATCTGAATTATTAGATAGCGAAACAACAAACTGAAACGGAAAACACACTAGAAGTAGAGCCATAAATACTATTACGCAAATCGCATAACTATATGACACTAATGGATATCTAGATGTATCTAAGGATCCTAAAGAGAATTGTAAAACCCAATACAAGTCAAATACTAAGCTGCAACTTAATAAAACAAGCTCTAGTATTTTTATAATTTCAAAACGATTCTTATTTGTCATAAATCTTGCCTCTTTATTCTTCTTTTCTTTATTCTAGGTTGTTTAAGAATCAATCTTATCAAATATATTATACAATGAATTAAACAATTATTAAATACTGCGACTATTTCATTGATACAAAGCTATGATCAATATTTATAACAGCACTACAATTAGGATATTTATCTTTTAAAACCTTACTTATTCTTGCTTTAATTATATTTTCATCTTTTTCATATTCATGAGGTATTACACAGTCAAAAATAACATTTGTGTTATTCTCGCCTTTCACTATTCTTAAATCATGAATAGACAACCCATCTTTTATCTTAGACACTTCTTGTTGAAGGTATTGTCTTAATTCTCCAACAAGTTCTTCAGAGGTCGAAATTGGGTCATAATGGATAATCATATGAATATGATCGTTTTCTAAGAAATCTCTTTCTATAGAGTCTATTATCTCGTGACATTCCAAAACATTCTCTTCAGCGCTCATCTCAACGTGTACAGAAGCAAAACAATGATTAGGACCATAATCATGAACCATTAAATCATGAGTTCCTAGCACCTTATCATAAGACATAATCTTCTTCTGAATTGAATCAACAAGTTCTTGTGATGGAGCTGCCCCAAGAAGAGATGAAGTAATATCGATAATAAGTTTTATTCCACTATATACAACAAAGATAGATACGGCAGTTCCTAAACAACCATCCAAGTTATATCCTGTCTTATAAGATATAATTGCACCTATCAAAACTATTGATGTAGCAATTGAATCAGAAATACTATCTACAATTGTTGCTTTAATAGTTTTAGATTGCACTTTCTTGTTAACAATGAAATTAAATATTGCCATACCTATCTTTGCTAAGATAGATAAAGCAAGAATTATAAATAATATTATTGAATATTCTGTTTCTTGTGGAGTTACAATCTTTTTAATACTTGTCTTCAATAATTCAAAACCAGCAGCAAGCACAATAAACGATACTGTAAAACCAGATATATACTCATATCTAGCATGACCAAAAGGATGTCCATCATCAGCAGGTTTTGAAGATAATTTAAAACCTATAAAACTTACAACACTTGAAATTGCATCTGAAAAATTATTAATAGAATCGGCAACAATAGAAATAGCACCCGAAATTAGACCAATAACAAGTTTTGCTGTAGCAACTAATATGTTACAAACAATTCCAACAAAACCTGTTAGTTTTCCAAGTCTATTTCTTTCTTGCTCCATAATTCACCTTAGTAATATTATAGCGCTATTATGCGAAGATGATACCCTCTGCCATTAAAACGCATAATACTAAATAAGAAATATATAATCCCATCATCGTAATACCTTGCCATCTTCTGAACTTTTTGAAGATTAATGCAGGAATAAATGCAACAGCACTTATAGCTAAGCAGAATGGGAAATCTAAATATCTTGCTTGTAGAGAAACAGAAAGACCTGTTAATCCTAAACTTGCAGAAATGATTGCACAAATTGGTAAAATCAAACAAATATCTATTAAGTTTGCACCAACAATATTTCCAGCAGACAAATCTGCATTCTTCTTTACTAAAGCTGTAATTGTTGTAACAAGTTCTGGAAGTGATGTTCCAATAGCAACTATTGTAACTGCGATAACGCCATCAGATACACCCATCATTTGAGCTAATTCTTTAGCATAATCAACAAGTAAATCTGAGCCTACAACGATTGCTGTAATACCAACTATAAACTTAACAACATTAGTAATAATTGTCTTTGAATCTTTTTGAGGAGCTTCGTCTTCCTCGTCTTTTGAAATTTCCAATCCTTCAGCCTTAGCCTTTTCTTGTAAGGCTTTCTTAGATAGCATGTCTTTCTTGCCTTGCTTTAAATTATCTACCATAAATACAACTAGAGGTATAAACATCAAGATAGATAACCAAGGATTTAATACTCCGCTTGCAGATAAACCAAATAGTAACGCAATTGCCCCAACTAAAAGGCAAGATCTTAACATATACTCATTTCTATTAATAACAAATGGAGAGAATGTTAGCGTTAAAGCTAAAATAAGACCGGTATTTGCAGTAACAGAACCAATTGCATTACCTACAGCAATACCTGCAGATTCTACACCTTCTGAAGCAGCAATACATGAAACGATTAATTCTGGAAGTGTTGTTACTAAAGAAACTAAAGTAGCTCCAATAATGAAATTAGGGATCTTTGTAATCTTTGCTATCCAAATAACAGCATCAACGAACCAATCGCCACCTTTAACGATTAAGATTAAACCTACAACAATACAACAAATAACAGGAATATAAGCATCCATAATGTAACTCCTTCCTACCAAGCATAAACCAGAAACTCGATAGCAAATAATTTTGCCATCCAAGTCTCGCTATTTAATGTAGTCCAGGTTACCCGGGTTTGTTGAATCTACCGCACTTTCTATAAAATAAAAATGCCAGCTACTCCCTTAGAATTATGATAATTATAACATAGTTATGTTGTTTGTCAAACTTAACGCCCAAAACATTGTCTTATTTGATATAATATATATGTTATGAGAGAATTATTATATACTGATTCAAAAGAAATTCGTTTAGACAGTTTTCTTGAAGAGAAATTCCCTTCTTTAACTTTTAGCAAATTAAATCAATATCTTAGAGAAAACAAGATTAAAGTAAATAAAAAGAAAGTTCCGCTATCTACACGTTTACATAGCGGAGATATTGTTTATTTATATATCTTAGACGATGTTTTAGATAAAACAGTTTCAATTGCTCTTGATGTTGTTTACGAAGATAGCAATATCCTTATTGTAAATAAGCCAGCAGGGTTAATTGTTCAAGATGAGAATAATCCAGATAGCGATTCTTTATTAAATCGTGCAAAGGCATATTTAAAATCAAGAGATGATGAATATAAAGATTTAGTTCTTTGCCATAGATTAGATACAGGAACATCTGGCATTGTTATTCTTGCTAAAAATGAGGATGCAGAAAACACAATTACTACTCTTATTAGATTACATAAGATTCAAAAAGAATATAGATGTATAACATATGGTATTCCAAAAGAAAGAGAAGGCACAATCGACAATTATCTTTTAAAGGATTCTAAGACTGGACAAGTAAAACAATATGCTCACGAAAAAGAAGGAGCAAAAAGAGCTATTAGCGAATATTATGTAGCAAATACTAATAATGAATATGCCCTTATTAATGTCAAACTTCTAACAGGAAGAACTCACCAAATTAGAGTTCATATGGCAGGCATTCATTGCCCAATTGTTGGAGACAGCAAATATGGTAACAACCTAGTAAACAGAAAGACAAAACAAAAGTGTCAATTGTTGTGTGCATATAAGATTAAATTCCCTTATATGGATGGTAAATATTCGAATATTTCTAACAAAGAATTCACTATTCCAATACCTGAAAATTTTGCCGCTTTTATGGCAATGTAAAATTTTTGAAAGCGCACTTGAATAAAAATTCTATTATGTTATAATAGCAACTGTGCGAAAAATTATAAGAGGTGGAAAATGGTATACGACGTAGTAATTATTGGTGGTGGTATAGGCGGTTTAATGACAGCCTATAGACTAACAAAAGAGAACCCTAATATGTCTATTTGCATAATAGATAAAGGTAAGGCCATTACAAAAAGAAAATGCCCTCTAGCTAATCATATGGTAGATCACTGCATTAAGTGTCCACAATGTGCAATCATGGAAGGTATCGGAGGAGCTGGCGCGTTCTCTGATGGTAAGTTTAACATCACTACAGAATATGGTGGTTGGTTACAAGAATATATTGGAGATGCAAAGACTCTTAAATATATCAACCAAGTATCAGATATTTTAAATGAATTCGGTGCTACACAAAAATTATATGCTCCATCAGATGAAATCAAGAGAGAATGTTTAAAATACGATCTTCATTTATTACAAGCAACAGTTAAGCATTTAGGAACAGATGGCAACTATAAAGTTATGTCTTCCCTAATGGATTTCCTAAACGAAAGAGTAACAGTAATAACAGAAGATACAGTTATAGATATCTTAATTAGTCAAAAGAAAGTAGTTTGCCAAAAAGGCGGAGATATTGAATATAAAGATTTAGTTATCGCTGTTGGTAGATCTGGTTCTGAATGGTTTGGCGAATGGTGCGTTAAGAACAATCTTAAAGTATCTAACAACCAAGTTGACCTTGGCGTAAGAGTAGAACTTCCAAGAATCATCTGGGAAGATATCTCAGCAAAGATTTATGAACCTAAGATTTCTTATAGAACACAATGCCATGGTGACTCAACAAGAACATTCTGTTTCAACTCAGGCGGTGAAGTAGTTATTGAGAATAATGATGGTTTATTAACAGTTAACGGACACGCTAACTCTAACCCAGAATTAAAGACTCAAAACTCTAACTTCTCTGTTCTATCTACAATCAGATTTACACAACCATTTAATAAGCCTATTACTTATGCTAAACATATTTGTAAGCTTGCAAACATGATTGCTGGCGGTGGTGTTATCGTTCAAAGATTTGGCGATCTAGTAAATGGTAAGAGAACAAACGAACATAGATTAAAGCAATCTAGAGTAAGACCTACACTTGAAGGTGCTGTTGCAGGTGATTTATCTTTATGTCTTCCAAAGAGACAATTAGATAACATTATCGAGACAATGTATGCATTAGATAAGATTGCTCCAGGAACTGCAAATTACGATACACTTCTATATGGTGTTGAGGCTAAGTTCTATTCTATCAAGCCAGAATTTATGGATGACAATTTCCAAATGTTACCAAATATCTATGCAATTGGTGATGGTGCTGGTATCACAAGAGGACTTGCTCAAGCTGGAGCAAACGGTTTATATGTTGCAGATGCAATTTTAAATGCATCAAAAGAATAATCATAAATAATTGTATTTTTAATCCCAACTTCGGTTGGGATTTTTTTTGTTAAAATAACAAAAAAATAGAGGTCGAATTTTACTTCGACCTCAAACTATTTCTTAAGAATTACTACTAAGCTTTCTTTTCGTCTTTCTTTTCTGGCTTTTCAACTTCGCCCATCATACCTACTAAGTTTGCTTGTCCTTTAACAGCCTTGATAGATAAATCGATAGAATCGAAGATAGCTTGCTTAATATCAGCTTCCTTAACGCCTAAGCCCTTTGTTTCTGTTGGATCAATGAATAAGTTGTAATCCATTGTGTATGGTAATTGGAATGGATCCATACCTGATTCAATACCTCTCTTGTCATAATCCTTTTGAACAGAACCCATACCTAACTTCATCATCCATGGAGCGATAGAGATAACCTTTCTTCCCTTCATTCCTCTTGCATCGTAAACGATAGCTAAGAATTGCTTCCATGTTAAGTTGTACATACCGATAGGAATAGCTCTGAATCCGTAACCTGGCTTTTGAACGGCAGCACCAGCTAAAGCTTGTCCTACTTGATTACATGTTAACATAGCTGTACCACCAGCTGGATACATTGTGAATGGAAGATTATCCATACGAGCTAATTGATCGATAAGAATTGTCCAAACTGGTCTTCTACCTGGTTGAACACCGAAGATGTATGGAAGTTCTAGAACTGAAGCGCTGAATGTATCGTCGCAGAACTTTTCAACAATCTTTTCTTGTTCGATTCTTGATCTGATGTATGGGTTATGAGATAAGAACTCTTCACCTGTATACTTAATCTTTTGCTTTGGATTTGCTGGGTTCTTTGCTAGACCAGCAGCTAACTTATACATATATGAGAAATATGATCCGCAAACAACTGCATTCTTAACACCAACTTTCTTACAAATTGGTAATAATCTCTCAAGTGGATCATTGTTAAACTTCTTGTATACTTCGTATACAGGAGGTGGGCATTCCTTTCTTTCGTCAACACCTGCAGCGTACATAAATACGTCACAGCCCTTTAACATTTCTTCAACTTCTGCATCTGAGCACTTGTTGATGTCTTTGAACTCTAATTCCATTTCCTTTGGAATTGGTGCGCCTTGTGGTAGAGGTGGTAATGCAACACTCTTAACTTGGTGACCCATTTTGATTAATTCAATAGCAGCTTCACAACCTAATAGGCCTGTTCCACCGATCATAAAAATCTTCATAGTAAAATCTCCTTTGAATGATATAGTTTTATTTATAAACCTTAACCATTATAGCATATTTATTAGAATAATAAAGTATTTTTTTACATGTATTATACAATTAATACTTTGATATATTGATACACATATTACCGAAATACCATATAATCCATAAAATTGTGGAAATTTATATGGACAAAATAGACTGTGACAACCAAAATTCTCTACTAGTCACACACTGTAGTAACCTGCAACTGACGCATTTTTGAAAAATCACGCAAGAACTTCGACAGTTAATTAATTAACTGTATGCCGCTTTATACAAAGACCAAATCATACATATAAAACATATTGATATAATCAATAGATTTATAATATTAGAAATAAAATTATCCATAAAAGGTTATTATATTTTGCCACAAAACCGCCCATTTTCTACACCATAAAAAAAATATCTTAAAAATCCATATTTTCTCCTATTTTTGATTTCCCTTTAATTATTATTTATGTTATACTATCACCGAAATTAAACAGGAGGAGTTTTTAGGATGCATTATATATATAATACTCAAGGTAAAGTTTGCCCTTCTGAAATCTCTTTCGATTTAACAGACAATATCGTTACTAACATTTCTTTTAAGGGTGGTTGCAATGGCAATCTAAAAGCTATTTCAAAATTACTAGAAGGAATGGATGCTGATACAATCGTTGCAAAACTTGCAGGAAACACATGTGGATTTAAAAAGACATCATGCGCTGACCAATTAACAATTGCTATCAGAAAAGCTCAACAAGAAAAATAATAAATTTTAAGAGGATATAGAAATGAAAAATTCAGAAAAATGGAACGAATTTAGCGGCTCTCTTTGGAGAGAGGAAGTTAACGTAAGAGACTTCATTCAAAACAACTATACTCCATATGATGGAGATGAATCTTTCCTAGCTGGACCTACAGAGGCCACACAAAAATTATATGATAAGTTACAAAAGTTACAAAAAGAAGAAAGAGCTAAAGGTGGCGTTTTAGAATGCGATACAGAAATCGTATCTTCTATCACATCACACAAGCCTGGCTATATTGATGAATCATTAAAGGATTTAGAAAAGGTTGTAGGTTTACAAACAGACAAGCCTTTAAAGAGAGCTTTCATGCCATTCGGTGGTATTAAGATGGCTGAAGAAGCTGCTTCTTTATATGGATATACACCAAATCCAGAATTCCACAAGATTTTTACAGAATATCATAAGACACATAACCAAGGTGTTTATGATGCATATACACCAGAAATGAGACTTGCAAGAAAGGCTCACATCATCACAGGTCTTCCAGATACATACGGACGTGGAAGAATCGTTGGTGACTACCGTCGTGTTGCCCTATATGGTATTGATAACCTTATCGCTGAAAAGCAAAAGGATTTCAACAACATCGGTGATGGCACAATGACTGATGACGTTATCAGACTAAGAGAAGAAGTTGCAGATCAAATCAAGGCTTTAAAGGCTATGAAGGTTATGGCTGCTTCTTATGGTTTTGATATTTCTCAACCAGCTACAAACGCTAGGGAAGCTTTCCAATGGTTATACTTCGGTTACCTAGCAGCTATTAAGACACAAAACGGTGCCGCAATGAGCGTTGGTAGAATTTCAACATTCCTTGATATTTATATTCAAAAGGATTTAGAGAAAGGCGTTTTAACAGAATCAGAAGCTCAAGAATTAGTTGACCATATGGTTATGAAATTCAGAATGGTTAAGTTCGCTCGTATCACATCATACAACGAATTATTCTCAGGCGACCCAGTATGGGCAACACTAGAAGTTGCTGGTATGGGGCAAGATGGACGTTCAATGGTTACAAAGAACGACTTCAGATTCTTACACACATTAGAAAACATGGGACCAAGCCCAGAACCAAACTTAACAGTTTTATACACAAAGAGATTACCAGAAGCTTTCAGAAAGTACTCTGCTCACATCTCTATCACAACAAGCTCAATTCAATATGAGAACGATGATGTTATGAGACCAGTATGGTCAGATGACTACTCAATCTGCTGCTGCGTATCTGCTACACAAACTGGTAAGGAAATGCAATTCTTCGGCGCTAGAGCTAACTTAGCTAAGGCATTATTATATGCTATCAACGGCGGTAAGGATGAAGGTTTAATCCCAGGAACTCAAGTTGGTCCAGAATATGCTCCAATCACATCTGAGTACTTAAATTATGATGAAGTTATGCATAAGTATTTATTACAATTAGACTGGTTAGCTGGTTTATATGTAAATATCTTAAACTTAATTCACTATATGCATGATAAATATTATTATGAAGCTGCTGAACTTGCTCTTATCGATACAGACGTTAAGAGAACATTCGCAACAGGTATTGCTGGATTCTCTCACGTAGTAGACTCTTTATCTGCTATCAAGTATGCTAAGGTTAAGGTTGTTCGTGACGAAGCTACAGGTCTTGCATCTGATTTCGTTATCGAAGGAGACTTCCCTAGATATGGTAACGATGATGATAGAGCTGATAAGATCGCTGTTGATCTATTAAAGACATTCATCGATATGGTTAAGAAGCATCATACATACAGAAATGCAGAACCAACAACTTCTATCTTAACAATTACTTCAAACGTAGTTTACGGAAAGGCTACAGGTGCTCTTCCAGATGGTAGAAAGGCTAAGGCTCCATTTGCTCCAGGTGCAAACCCAGCTTACGGTGCTGAACAAAACGGTTTATTAGCTTCATTAAACTCAGTAGCTAAGTTACCATATACATGGGCATTAGATGGTATTTCTAATACTCAAACAATCAACCCAAGTGCTTTAGGTCATGATGCTCAAGAAAGAGTTAACAACCTAGTATCAGTTATGGATGGTTACTTCGCACAAGGAGCTCACCACCTAAACGTTAACGTATTTGGTACAGAAAAATTAATCGATGCTATGGAACATCCAGAAAAGGAAGAATATCAAAACTTCACTATCCGTGTATCTGGATATGCTGTTAAGTTTATCGATTTAACACGTGAACAACAATTAGATGTTATCTCACGTACATGCCATGCAAAACTATAAAGGTTACGTAAATAGTTTAGAAACATTTGGTTTAGTAGACGGCCCTGGAGTTAGATTCGTAGTCTTCCTTCAGGGCTGCTTTATGCGCTGCAAATATTGCCATAACCCAGAAACTTGGAAGTTACAAGAAGACTGCCAAGAATACGATGCACAAACACTTTTTAATAAAGCTTATAGATATAGAACATATTGGGGAGACCATTGTGAAAAAGGTGGAATCACAGTAAGTGGTGGCGAACCATTACTACAAATGGATTTCCTAATTGAATTCTTTACTCTTTGCAAACAAAAAGGAGTATCAACAACAATAGATACTGCAGGACAACCATTTAATAGAGACCCTGAATGGCTTGCAAAGTTTGACAAACTACTTTCCCTAACAGATTATATAATGCTTGATTTAAAGGCATTTAATAAGGATTTACACAAGAAAGTAACTGGATGGGAAAACGACAACATCTTAGATATGGCTAAGTATGTTTCAGACAAAGGCGTAAAACTTTGGATTAGACACGTTCTTGTTCCAGGCCTTACAGACCAAGAAGATGAACTTGTTAATATGAGAGAATTTATATCTACACTTAAGACAGTAGAAAGAGTTGAGATTCTTCCATATCACACATTAGGCCTAGTAAAGTGGATGAACTTAAATATTTATTATCCTTTGCAAGACACCCCTACTCCTACAGAAGAAGAAGTAGAAAGAGCTAAAAAACTTATAGGTGCTTTTGTTAAATAGAATTACTTAGAAAATAATTATTGGCGAGATGTTTATGATATCATCCCGCCAATTTTGTTTTAAGATAACATTATTATTGCTAAAGAACAATAAATCATTAAAGATAACGCATCTACGATAGTAGTAATAAATGGTGATGCAACTACAGCTGGGTCTAGTTTTAATGCCTTTGCTACAAGTGGCAATATACTGCCAACTAGCTTAGCAACAATAACTGTAATAAATAACGCAATAGAAACAACTAAACATCTTAGAGGCTCATAGTCACTGTATCCGAATAACAAGTTGTCTATAAGCATTAATTTTGCAAAACATGCTACTGCAAGTGTTGCACCAATTAATAATGATACCCTTAATTCTTTCCATATTACTTTAAATATATCTTTTACTTCTAATTCATTTAATGCAAGAGATCTGATTACTGTAACTGATGCTTGAGAACCAGCGTTACCGCCCGTATCCATTATCATAGGAATACATGCAAATAGAACTGTTGATATAGCATTAAGTCTAGCTTCAAATGTATTAAGTATTAATCCAGTAAATGTAGCACTCACCATAAGAACCATAAGCCATGGTATTCTATTCTTCCAAATCTCAAACACACTTCTCTTAACATATGGCTTATCTGAACTTGTAACACCGGACATCTTAGCGATATCTTCTGAGTTCTCTGCTTGTAATACGTCCATGGCATCATCTACTGTTACAATACCAACAAGACGCTTTTCATCATCTACGATAGGAATAGCCAAGAAGCCATATTCAGCAATCTTTCTAGCAACAACTTCTTTATCGTCTGTAGTATTTGCATAGATAACGTTTGTTGTCATTATATCCTTAATCAATGCATCTCTATCCGCAAGCATTAAGTCTTTAGCTGTTACAAAACCAATTAGTTTATTATCTTCATCTACAATGTAACAAGTATAGATTGTTTCCTTATCTATAGCGTTTTTCTTAATCTTATAGAATGCTGTATCTACTGTCATATCTGCACGTAGATATACATATTCCATAGTCATGATAGAACCAGCAGAATCCTTAGGATATTTTAGAATATCATTAATATAACCTCTCGTCTTATCATCACTTTGAGCAAGTAATCTCTTTACTATATTAGAAGGCATCTCCTCGATTAGGTCTGCAGCATCATCGATGAATAATTCATCCATCAAACTCTTTAATTCTATGTCTGTGAATTTTTGGATTAATTCTTCTTGCTTATCTGAATCAAGTTCTACAAATGTTTCTGCAGATAAATCCTTTGGAAGAAGTCTAAATAATAAAGGAAGATCTTCTATAGGAAGTGCTGAGAATATTTCAGCAAGGTCTGTTGGATACTCTGCCGCTAAAATAGGCTTTAGAATGGAAAATTTCTTTTCTCTCAAAAGAATACTAATCTCATCCTCTTCTACTAATTTTAGGGCTGTATCATTAGGCAAGTGCTCAATTAAAGTAACAGTATCTTGTGGAGTCATCTCCTCCATTACTGCTTTTAATTTGTCTTGCTTAATTTCATCAATAATTCTTTGTTGATTCTCTTTATCTAATTTGCCAATGCAATCTGCTAGAACCTTATTATCTAGTTCATTACAAAATGGGATTAGAGTGTCATCATCAAGGCTGATTAATATATCAACCATATCTGCGATAGGCATTTCATACACCATACGTGCAGCTTCTAAGAACTCTCTGTTCTTTAGTAATTCTAAGATTGTTTGCTTCATTATCTTGAATGAGTCTAAATAATTAATGTAAATAAAGGAATAATATTAAAAAGCACGAGCCATTAATACGATTCCTAATCTACTTCGCGGATTATCCATCTGACTCGTACCTCCTTGATTTTTTTCACTTAAAGGATAGCCTCATATATCCTATATGTCAAGCATTTAACCGCATTTGGAAGAATTCATAAAAACAAAAACGCAGACCCCATTTTTAGAGATCTGCGTCAATTGTACGATAATATTTTTTATTTATTATTTAATTGATAATTTAAATAAGCAAGAGATAAAGCAAGATTTTCTTGTTGCAAAACAATATGATTTGGAACGATTAATGCAGTTGGAGCGAAATTCCAAATTGCTTCTATTCCGCTTTGAAGCATTTTATCGCATACTTCTTGAGCTGCAAACTTAGGAACTGTAATAATACCCAATCTAATATTATTTAATAGACAGAACTCCTTAAACTTGCTCATAGGCATAATCTTCTTGTCTCCCACACTTTCTTCCTTTTCTATTTGAGAATCAAATGCTGCAACGATTTGAAGACCATACTTTTCAAATCCAGAGTAGTTTAATAAAGCTCTTCCTAATCTACCTGCACCAACAATTACTGCAGAATTAATCTTATCAACGCCTAATGTTTCTTCAAGCATTGAAATCAACTCTTTAGTATTATAACCAACCTTAGGTTTACCCTTACCACTAACTGCGCTTAAATCTTTTCTAACTTGAACCTCACCAAGTTCTAATGCCTTTGAGATTGTTGTCGCAGATATAGTAGGCATTTCATCTTCGATAGACTTAAGATATTTTAAATATCTTGGTAATCTACCTAAAGTTGCTTTCATTATTTGTGTTGCCATACTCTCCCTTTACTAATATCTTTTATTTGTTACTTAAATATTCATCAATTGCCTTAGCAGCAGTCTTACCAGCACCCATAGCTGAAATAACAGTAGCAGCACCAGTAACAGCATCGCCACCAGCATATACAGCTTCACGAGATGTTAATCCGCCTTCTGTTACGATAATACCACCATGGTTGTTAATATCTAGACCAGGAGTAGTATTCTTGATAAGTGGGTTTGGTGATGTACCAATAGCCATGATAACTACATTAACATCTAATTCATATTCCGATCCTTCAATAGCAACTGGTCTTCTTCTACCCTTAGCATCTGGTTCGCCAAGTTCCATCTTTTGAACCTTCATTCCTGTAACAAATCCATTTCTTGGATCTCTCTTATCTTCAGGATTATTGAAGCCTAAGATTTCAACTGGATTTCTTAATAATTGGAAATCGATTCCTTCTTCCATAGCGTGTTCAACTTCTTCCTTTCTAGCTGGAAGTTCTTCCATTGAACGACGATATACAATGTATACCTTTTCTGCGCCTAAACGAAGAGCTGTTCTTGCAGCGTCCATAGCAACGTTACCGCCACCAACAACTGCAACTTTACCACCCTTCATAATAGGAGTAGCTGAATCTTCTTTATATGCCTTCATTAAATTACTTCTTGTTAAGAATTCATTTGCTGAATAAACACCCTTGTATGATTCACCAGGAATATTCATAAAGTTTGGAAGTCCTGCACCAGAACCGATAAATACAGCTTCATATCCCTTTTCGAATAATTCGTCAACTGTTAATGTTTTACCTATTACAACGTTTGTTTCAACGTCTACGCCTAACTTCTTTAATCCTTCAACTTCCTTAGCAACGATAGTCTTTGGTAATCTGAATTCAGGAATACCATAAACAAGAACACCGCCTGCTGTATGTAAAGCTTCAAAGATAGAAACTTTGTATCCCTTCTTAGCTAAGTCACCAGCACATGTTAATCCTGATGGACCAGAACCAACAACTGCTACCTTATGGCCATTTGGAGCTGGGATTTCTGTAGGGCCGTCAGAATGAGCATTATGCCAATCTGCAACGAATCTTTCAAGTCTACCAATACCAACTGGTTCAAACTTAATACCTAATGTACATTTGCTTTCGCATTGGCTTTCTTGTGGACATACACGACCGCAAACTGCAGGAAGTGATGAAGTTTGAGAAATAACTTGATAAGCGCCTTCCCAATCTTTTTCTTTCATCTTTGAAATGAAATCAGGGATAGCAATATTTACTGGACAACCTTGTACACAAGGTCTATTTTTACAATTTAAACAACGTGTAGCTTCTTCAAAAGCAATATCTTCTGTGTAACCTAAAGCAACTTCCTTAAAGTTATGAGCTCTAACTTGAGGTTCTTGTGTAGGCATTTCATGTTTCTTTGGATTTATAGCCATCTTAGTTTCCTCCTTAAGCCTTCTTGAATAGGTTGCATGCTTCTTCGTAAGCATGACGTTCGAAATCGAAATATGTTCTACCACGAGACATAGCTTCGTCGAAATCTACTTCATATCCGTTGAAATCTGGACCATCTACACAAGCGAACTTAGTAACCTTCTTACCATCTTGGTTAAGTGTTAATCTACATCCACCGCACATACCTGTACCATCAATCATAATTGGGTTCATAGAAACAGTAACAGGAACACCATATTCCTTAGCAGTTAATACTACGAATTTCATCATAATAAGTGGTCCAATTGTGATGATCTCATCAAACTTTTCACCAGCATCTAACATTTCCTTTAGAGGAACTGTTACATTACCTTGTCTAGCGTATGATCCATCATCTGTCATTACATGTAATTTGTTAGAACAAGCTCTGAATTCATCTTCAAGAATTAATAAATCTTTATTTCTGAAACCGATAATACTTGTAACTTCTGCGCCAAGTCTATGGAATTCTTGAGCTACAGGCATAGCAATAGCACAACCTACGCCACCACCTACGATACAAACTTTCTTAATACCTTCAGTTCTTGTAGCTTGACCTAGAGGTCCTACGAAATCTTGAATGTATTCTCCAGCTTCTTTATGTTGAAGCTTTTCTGTTGTACCACCAACGATTTGGAAAATAATCTTAACTGTACCATCTTCCTTGTTTGTACCAGCAACTGTTAAAGGAATTCTCTCACCTTCTTCATCAACACGTAAAATGATAAATTGACCAGGTAGAGCTTTAGCAGCAACTAGTGGTGCTTCAATTTCCATTTGTACAACTGTTGGATTTAGAACTTTCTTTCTAACAATCTTATACATATTGTTCTCCTTATAAAAATTAATTTATCGCTAAAAAGGCACCTATATAAATAAATTTATATAAATGCATAAAAATATTGTAACACAAATAGCTACTATTGGTATATCGATAATTGTAAAATCGATAAATTAAGTATCGATAAAGAATATATTCATTAAATATGCATAAATATAATAGTTCGCAATGACTATTTACTATCTTTGCGAACTATATATTCTTATTTCTTACTCTCTTCAATCTTCTTTTCCTTATTATCTTCTATCTCTTTCTTATTCTGTTCTATCTTTTTTTTCAATTCAGCATATACTCCAGATTCTCTGACAAGTTGCCATAGCGCAGCACTTGTAGCATTAAGCATATAAATATCGTCCATATTATTATCATCATCAGAATACTGCATCCAATACTCTTTCTTCTCTAATTGTTCTACATCGATGTAATGAAGTGTATTATCACTCTCTTCATTAGCCTTCATTTTATTTGTAACATTCTCATCATCAATAATCATCAAAAAGCACATTTCATGACGTAAACTAACAAGGCTTAAAGCGGTACCAACAAAGTGTATACTATTACTTATATCTATAGATTTAAATACTTCATGATTGTATACATCTTCCGGAGAGTGATTAATAACACCAGAATAATCTTTCTCACCAAAACATTCTTCTAAAAACTCTCTAAGTAAGCCCTTTGTTATTGAAGCATTTGCGTATTGCGAATCAAAATCTAATCCTGCATCTAAAGAACTAAACCCACCTGATGGAACAAATTGAATAAAACCAGCTTTAGCATCAACATCAGCACTTCTTCTGATACGTAAAGCATCATAACTACCACTTCTATTCTTACAAAGAACCATCATAGAAACGCTTAAAAGAGAATTACGTCCCACACCACTTGAGAAGATATCTGCTCCACTATCTTTAGCGGCTTCGTGTATTTTATTTCTTTGAGGCAATAAACCTAGTATGTGATCAACGTCCTTGTTTTCAAGATTCTTGTTAAACTTTTTATTCTTGTATAATTTATAAAGTTCATATTCAAGAATATTTGATTCATAGACATTTTGAAGATAAACACCGGTTCTAGCCTTAATATAAAAATCCTTCTGATAATTAATACTCTCTAGCATATATCCAAGATTGTATGGATAATGAATTTTTGATTTAACCAGTCTATAATATGCTCTTTGATCCTTATCTGCGCCTTTCTTTATTTCTTTTAATCTTTTCTTATCAAACGAATTATAATCAACATCTTCCTTGTTAAATAATTCTTTAAATGGTGGCTTAATATCTAAATCAGGAGTATTAAAGCACAATGCTTCATATTTATATTTAAAGTCTTTTAATCCAGCCTCATTACATTTAATTTTACGAGGGTCATCTTCATATCTTTTGTTAAAATCATCTATAATAGGTTTATAAATCTTATTTAAAACCTTATATTGCCATTCTAAATAATCTTTTGTGCTTACTGTCTTGTTATATTTCTCTAATTTCTTGTTATGGAAATACCTAAATATTTTATATTTACAACAATTCTTTATATCTTCGTATAATTTCTTTAAAACATCCCAGTTCTTTTTTCCTTCTACAAAAAATGTAAGAATAGCTAATGCTATAAGAATTATTAGAGGAACTGTACCAAAAACAAAAACAATACTATCTTTCATAAAATCTCCCTAAAAATATTTAAACTATATTCAGTATAACATATGAAAAACAAGTAAAAAAGACACATATCAAATAATAAAAAACTTCCTATAAAAAGGAAGTTAATCATTTGAATCAAAATTGTATTTGCTCTAACATTTCATATAATTCCGGAATATCCTTTGTAACTGTGTCATATACAATATCAAATTCTACGTCGCCGTATTCGTGAACAATTCTGTTTCGCATTCCAACAATAGCTTGCCAAGGAATCTCATCATGTTCGGATTTAAATCTAGCAGTTAAATATTTAGCATTTTCAGCAATCTGAATTAGACGGAACAACACGGAATCGCATAATGTTTCGTCAGATTCCAATTCATCCAATTCTATACCCTCTGTTTTTGACATCAAATAGCTAATATCCGTCAGGATCTTTCTTACATAATAACTATCATCTTTCACGTTATCCATATATCTTTATTCCGTCCTTTAATATTTCGCTCGTTAAGATAAAATTATTCTCTATTTGCTTTTGATTAAGTACATCGACTTTTTTATTAAGAGTTGTTCTCAATTCCTCAACCATTCCGTAGAATCTCAAGCCTGTTTCCTCTGTATACACAAAAAGATCTACGTCGCTTTTTCCCGTTGCCTTTCCCTTTGCATAAGAGCCAAACAAATAACAATAAACGACTTTATATTTTTTAAATACGTTTACACAAACTTTTCTAATCTTATCAATACTCAATACTCCGTTTTCTTCATCGACATATCCGTACTTATACAACGTTTCTAAAATATATTTGTACTTTATAGAAGTTTGCTTTAAAGGATCATTTTCAAAATTAAAATACGTCCTTTCAGGAACACCTACGTACTTTGCCGCCTGCTTTTGAGTAAGACCTTTTGATTTTCTTAATTCTTTAAGCGTCATAATCTCTCCTTGTCTGTATTATATCAAACATTCTACAGAATTCGCAATAGAAATTCGCAATAATTGCGATTTAATATTACAAATAATTGCAATAATTGCGATTTAACATTGCAAACAAAGCAAATCCGATGTAACAAAATAAGTCAAGCATTAAACCTGACTTGACTTGGCTTAGGACTAGCTAATTGTTTGGAAATAATTCTTATCTCTTTTTAAATAATAACAAATTAGGATTCTTACCTCCCTCTTCGTATGTACATACTAAGATATAATCTGCATTGGCAACAACACCATAGCAGAATTTATCACTTTCAAGTTGTGTTCCTAAATATGTTATTTGATCATTTAAAAATTTTGCTTTAATTCCGCTTGGAAGTGGATATTCTAAATTTACATAAGAACCTATTAATGC
>DFIJ01000137.1:0-1564 GCA_002372775.1 Christensenella sp. UBA3700 | reverse complement strand
GCTTCAAATTTGCCACCATCGCTTAAATAATCATGATTTTTCCAATATTTTAAATTTGGTAGCATATTTTTCATATAAGAACGAGCCTGTTCTTCGTTAAAACCAGACTTAACCATATGTGGAACGCAAACATCTATAAGTGAATCCATATCATGATAAGTGTATGTTCCATCAGCATAACACCATTTACAATAATCCTCATTTAGTGTTCCGTTACTATCATGACCAATTAATTCATCAGTAAGTGGCATACCGCAGCATTGACAAATTAGTTCTCTAGGAGATCCTAAAAGTGTGTTAATAGAAACATTAAATATATTAGATAATAATTTTAAAGTTTCAGTATTTGGGATAGTTTCCCCAGTTTCCCAACGTGAAACTGCTTGTCTAGTTACAAAAACTTTTTTCGCAAGTTCATCTTGAGATAGCCCATGTTTATTTCTTAACTCCAATAATACATCTTTTGTTTTCATCGTTTCTCACCTCTAGCATCATTATATAATATTAAGAGAATAAAATCACGAAACAAGCTGTTGCTATGAATAGTATACAATAAAAGGTGTTTTTTCAATTTACAACAAAATAGCAATAACTTTAGCATCAATCACCGCGAAAATGCAAGAGATAACATAAAAGATGTCCGAGTACAAATCATTAATAATTAAAAAAACGCCAAAATAGAGCTCATATGACACTAAATTGATGCAATATTTCTTCTAATATTTTAAATGAATGGTTTAGTTATGCGATTTTTACTTTTATATAAAGAAAAAAAAGGCTTGATACGGTATTGTATCAAACCTATTTTCTTTAATGGCGCCCTCAATAGGACTCGAACCTATGACACTGCGGTTAACAGCCGCATGCTCTACCGACTGAGCTATAAGGGCATCACCAAATTGCATTAATAATATTATTATAATATAAAGAGATTGTCAAGAAATAATTTCGATTTTTTCTCGATTTTTCTAATTAATTTTAAATAATGTCATCATTGATATGTTGTAATTTATCCATATAGTAAATACTTCTAGATTTAATGATAAAATCAATGCTAAATACACAGTATAAGGACATAGTTACACCAGCAAAAAATTCTAATAATCCCCAACCTTCTGTAACAGGATTTAACGCAGGATCGTTCAAATCGGCCACAAGACAAATGCTCATTGCAAAGAATCCAAGAATGATTGTATAAAGCGCTTTAACGGCGTAATTCTCCCTTATATCAACTATTTGTGTCTTTACCCTAGCATTAACTTTCTTTGAGAAGAATGGAATTAGTGGGAAGTGATATACAATTGCATATACAAGAGCAAATACAGTGCCAACAATGCTTGTATAAACAATATGCTCATCTTTGTTTTCTCCAATAGCGGAAATTACACCTACACTAATTATCCATGTAAGGTATAAAATTAAAAAAATAATTGATTGTACTAGCTTACTTCTTTTTTGTTTTATCTTTTTCATAGTTACTATTCTACCAAATTATCAGAAAAAGGGAAATACTTTAACAACAAAAAAAAGAGATACCTTAGTATCTCTTTCCATTGGATCCGGC
>DFIJ01000136.1 GCA_002372775.1 Christensenella sp. UBA3700 | reverse complement strand
TCTTCTTGCTTATTACAAGCTACTCCGATTATAGATAAACTAAGAATAGAAATAACCAAAGCAATAGTTAATAATAATCTCTTTTTCATATTAATATCCTCTCTAATTAAATATTTTATAATATTTATATATTTATATCAACACGGAAAATAAAAAAGTGCTCCTTCAATTTTTCAATCAAAGGAGCATATATATACCAAATTATATTTTATTTAACAAATGCGTTGTTTTCTTCTCTATATCCTAATTTAATTAATATTTCTTTTAAAGATTTAACAGCAAAATTAAATGCATCTTCGTTCTTCTCAAAATTAAACTTGTGCTTCATTTGTGTATTATCAATTTTTGCAAAAGCGTCAAATACAGCAAGGTGAGGTTCTAACGTTAGTGTTACATCTTTATTAATCATTGATATAAACTTTTCAATCTTACCATCACCATATCCTGCTGGAACTAATTGATCAGTTTCTGAAATAACATCTTTAATATGGAAATATAATATTGAATCAAATAACTTCTCTATTGCATAATCTGCATCTTGCTTACATTGAACAAAGTTTGCTGGATCATAAATATACTTAAGTCCATCAACATTTTCTTTAATCTCTAATACTCTATCTACTGTATCGCCATAGATTTCTTTTTCATTCTCATGACACATATCTACGCCATATTTATTTGCAATATCTACCATCTCTTTTAGATACTTAAACACCAATTCTTTTTTATCATAAGAATTAAAGAAACTAAACATTCTAATATTTTTACAGTTGAACATATTTGCAATTACACAAACTCTTTCAACTTTTTTCTTATACTCTTCAAAATCGCAATTAATATCTACTTTTCCTAAAGGAGAACCGATTGACCAAACCTTAATTCCGCCTTTATTTAATTTATCACGAGCAATTTCAACCTCATTATCAGTCAAGTCAGCGACATTCTTTCCATCCACTGTTCTTATTTCAATATAATCAATACCATTAAATTTTAGGCCTTTAATTTGCTCATCTAAACTGTTATTATATTCATCTGCAAACGCGCATAACTTAATCATGAATAATCCTCCAAATAAAACATATTTATATTATATCAAATAATGGAAAAAGGGAGTAGATTTTCATCTACCCCCTTTGTGAATACCGTTTAGGAATTATTCAACTACATTTACTGCCTTAACAGCAACACCGTTTTCATAGATGATAATTACACCTACTTCTGGATTTGCAATTGAAACTAAACCATTAACTACAGCAATATCAACTGGAGTTCCGTCTACATATGTAGCTGTAAGAGCAGCAGCATCTGTAACTTCCATATCTACAGTGATTGAAGAAGCCTTTCTGATTTCATCAAACTTAACAGCATTAACAACTACATTAAACTCTTTCATACCAATCTCAACAACGATTGTTACGTTAGAAATACCAGTAGCAGCAGCCTTCTTGAATCCCTTTTCTGTTAATGAAATCTTACCATCTTCGATAGCAACATATTCCTTACCATCTACTAACTTGATAAGCTTTGTATCAACAACACCAGTTACATTCTTTTCGCCTGTCTTAACATCGTTATACTTACAAGCTAAAGCGATTTCTGTAGCAGCTGGATATAATTCAATTTCTGTATCTAATAATGTAACAACTTCTTGTACACTACCAGCATCATATTGAGTTCCTGGGATATTGCCTTCAGCAACTGTCTTAGCACCATTCTTAATCTTTGCAATACCATATAGTAAATCTACTCTATAGCATAAACCACCTTCGAAGTAGTAACCACCGTTTGCTTGGATTTCGTCAGCTAATAAGTTACCTGATTCAATTACACCATAGAAGTTGTTGTAATTACCTACCATAGCAGAAACACCGATAGATAATACACCACCTAATAATTCAAATTCAACAGAAGCCTTGATACCAACTACAGTCTTAATGTTACCTGAGATATCAGCTGAGATTGAATCTAATTTAGCAACTGGCTTAGAAACTTCAGCAGTAAACTTCTTTCCATCTTCTGCATTTGGATCATACTTAGCAACAGCATCGAACTTAACGTTTGTTGTAGATTCAACACCTAACTTACCAGAGAATGAGAAATCCATTACTAATGAAACGTTGAACTTAACATCAGCTACACCGTTACCAATTGGAACGATCCAGTTGAATACCTTAATTTCAACATCATCTTGGCCATCGTTAGCCTTTTGAATCATATCCTTAACCTTGTTTAGGATTTCATCTAAAGCTGTATCGCTAGCAACATTTGCTTCATCAACAACTTCAACTCTAAATGTTAAATCATTATCGAAGTTAGCTTCAACTGTTAAACCTTGATCCTTAGCAGCAACTAAAGAACCAATTGAGATATCTGTGTTAGATGTAATCTTTGACTTAACTGTGAATTCAAATCCTAAATCTAACTTGTTGCTTCCATCTGTTGTAGGAACAATATCTGGAATAGTCATTCTAATCTTTAATACAACAGCATCATCAACTAGATCGCCAGAGATTGTGAACTTAGCAGCGCTTACATCGAATGATACAGAAGCCATAGCAAGAAGAGTTTCCTCTAATTGTTCAACGTTTGTATCAAATTCAACGTTTTCAGCAACATCTGTACCAATCTTAGATGTGTCAGAACCAACTAACTTAGTATAAACTTCGTTATATTCTGGAACGTCGTATTTAATGAATACAAATCCACTATCATTAGCAGCAGCTTGGATATTTACAACCTTGTAAGCTTCATACTTACCATCTTCACCTTCAACTAATAATACATTACCAATTTCAACCTTTGTGTTGAATAAACCTTGGTTGAACTTGAATGTCTTAGCTTCTGTGTTTAATTCAGATAAGTAAATTGAATCAACAGCGATTGTTGTATCGAAAACTGAGAAATCAATACCTGATTCTACAATGTGGATACGTAATTTTGTGTAGCCCTCGAAAGCAACGAAAGATAATCTAGAATCTTTAAGTTCAATAACATACCAATTGCCAACAGTGTAACCTGATGTTGGAGCCATTAACTTATAAGTCTTTGTACCTTCACCAACACTTACAACATCACCATACCAAGATTCTGTTGAACCATGCTTAGAAACAACAACACCACGAGAAACCTCGTCTTTTGTCATATTCTCAGATGCAACGATTTTGAATGAATCAGTAGAGTAAGCATTGATTTGCTTTGTTTGACCAACTGCAGCACCTTCTTCACCTAATGAGAAGCTTGACTTCTCTTTATTAGTAACGTTTTCAGTGTTAGAACAGCCGATTAAGGAGAAACACATAGTAGCAATACATAAAATTGCAATAACTACTAAAAGTAATTTCTTTTTCATAATTCCCTCCGTTTTAATTCACTTTTATATTTTTTATGGGTAACCCCTACGCTTTTATAATACAATACGTGTATGTATGTGTATGTAAAGCCATTGTAAACTCATATATATTTGTGTAAAACTGTTGTAAAGTCGTGTAAATTTAGAAAAATATTGGCTTGTTTGCATGATTGCAGACAAGCCTTCTCTTTATAAATATAAATAACTACTATAGTATTAGATGACCTTTTCTATCTCAACAATGTATGTTGTATGAAAATCATTATTTGCATAGAATTTTGGAATTAAATCTTTATCAATAAATGACTCTTTTGTCATCTCTTGAGCATATAATTTCTTGCAAATTAAAGTAGTTTTTGCCTCTTCAAAAACTGGAGCTAATTCCCCTTCAACTAAATGCAAATTTTGTTCTTTAATCTTATCTACATCTCTACCAGATTTTGAGCCCATAAATGAAAGCATTTTTCTATAATCTTCAGTAAAGAATGATAAAGATAGATAATTACTATTATCTATAAATTCCTTTGTATATCTTTGAGGTCTAATAAAAATCATGGCAACAGGTTTTCCCCATAAAAATCCAAGTCCACCCCATGAGGCTGTCATTGTGTTTGTTTTGCCATCTTTTTGCGCAGAAACCAACATCCAATCTTTGCTAATTTTATCAAAAGCATTTGAAAATTCATTTATATCCATATATCCAACTCCATAAAAAAAATAGATGGAACTGATTTATCAATTCCATCTAAATTATACTTATATAAGATTTAGATTACAACTTAAAAGAAGTTTCATAATCCATCTTTACAACGAAGTGAGTATAATCTGCAACAACACACTTTAATACATTATAAGTTTGGAACTTGCTCTTCTTTGTATAGAATGGAAGAATTACTTCTCCATAATACTCAAATGATTCGATTGTATCGCTACTTCCCTTGTATGTCATTGTGATTCTATCATTATAGATTGCAGATACCTTGTAGAAGTTATAAGTAATATCATCCTTATAGAAATCCCAATATGCTACATCATCACTTGTTGCTGGCTTTGAATTGCCCTCATATGAGAATACAACATCCTTACCATCAAATGATTCTGTTAAAGCTGTATATAAGATCTTTCCTTTATTGTCTGTATACTTAATAGTTTTATTTAAATCAATACCGCCATCTGCTGTATAAGCAAAAGCTCTTGTTGTTTGATATTGCATCATTGATGTATAGATTCTCCATCCCTTTGAAGCAGATGTTGCATAATTCTCAAGGAATTCATCTGATGTAAACTTACCAAAAATAACATCATAAACCTTTTCTACACAATAATTCTTAACAACGTCTTCATCTCCGCCTGTACAAACAGGTTCAGCATTATTTAACTTTGTGTAAGTATAAGTGTTAATAATCTTACCTGCATCTTCATCATAATCATCAGCCTTTACATCTTCTTTAACTGCAGCTGTAATTTGGTATTCGCCATTCTTATATTTAATTTCATATTTAATAGCTTCAACCATCCATACATCTTTACAATCATCAGCTTCGTTATAACCCTTAGTTGTTTGAGAACCCTTAAAGGCCTTATTGTCGTTTGCAGAGCTGAAATATGTTCTTTCAAGAGTAAATGTAGAAATAAATGAAGACTTGCTTAAATTGTTCATTATAGCGTCTAGAGTAGATTCACACTTCTTAACATCTTCAACAATGCCGTTATAATAATCAACTTGCTTATCGTAATCTTTTCCTTCTAATACTGTAGCTGTAGCACAAGAGAATAATACTGTTGAAAGAACAACAGAAAGTACAACTATAGAAATAACAAATAATAATCTTTTCTTCATAGTACTACCTCCTTAATCCTTCTTATCTTCAGCAACTGCTGTTTCTTCTTGTGGAGCTTCAGTTTGAACTGGAGCCTCATCTTTAACTTCGTCTACTACTGTATCTGCAACTGGAGCAGCTACAACTTCACCATTTTCTTTTGCTTCTAATCTTGCAGCAGATTTAGCACGAGTGATTTCAAGTCTTGATTGAATCTCTGCCATCTTCTTACCGCTTAACTTGTAGAATAGCATTGGAATAATAGATACTAAGTTTGTTACAGCTGGAATTAATGTATAAATCATTACAAGACCAACTTTAGTAAACTCTGTTTGGACTGGATTATGATCGTTTACGAAGCTCATTGGTTGAGCAAACATGAAGAATGCTAATAACCAAGCAAGAACGTAATCTTTAAATCCACTTGATACCTTACTTCTTAAGCTCATTAATGAGAATGTAATACCTTCACATCTCTCACCGGTCTTATCTTCCCAGTAATCCAATGTGTCTGTTGCCATTAAGTGAGGAATTACATTTAGAATACCTACTGGAATCATAGCAAAGAACATTAGAGCAGCAAGCATAATCCATCCCCATGTATATTGAAGACGATCAACACCGATTGCTAAACAGATAAAGAATATTATCGCAAGAACTGCTGAATGCCAGAACGTTGCAAAAATAAACAACTTCTTAGAGTCCATTTTTGTTCTTAGTTTAGGAGCCAGCATCATACCTATCATGGAAGCAACAGCTCCAGGAAGTGAGAATATGATTTGTAATGAACCATTACCAATAACATACGCAACAACATAAATAATCATTGCTGAAACTAAGTTTCTGAAGAATGTTAATAAGTTAGATAAGATAAGCAAGAAGAATTGTCTATTCTTAAATAAATATTTAAAACCTTCTAAAATACTTGGTGTTTGTGTTGTTGGCTCTAATCTTTCCTTGATTGAGAATGAACCTAATAACATAAAGATTGGTCCAAGAATACCGATGATGATACCCATCCACATGTATGAACTTGAATAATCTTGCTTTGTTAAGATTAAGAAGAATGTTAATAATACTAATGCTGATTGTTCACCAATACTTCCTAAGATACGAGAAATAGAAATAATCTTTGCTCTTTCATCTGTATTTGGAGATGCAACCGCTGGAATACCATCTAGAGGAACACCGATAACTGTTCCTAGTAATCCATACAATAAGTATGTAACATACATAAATACTACCTTACCTGTTGTGTTCATCAATGCATAAATTGATGGCATGAACATAATAATGGTTATAATACCCCAAGGTATAGAACCAAAGAATAGATAAGGTCTCATTTTACCCCATTTAGTTCTAGTCTTATCTACGATAACACCCATGATTGGGTCATTTAGACCATCGAAGATTTTTGAAACTAAGAACATAACGCCGACTGTTGTAGAACTAATACCAATACATGAAGTATAGAAATACAACAAATAACCTTGAATCAGACCAGTAACGGCACTAGAAGCAAATCTTGCTAAAGAGAATAAAGCATAATCTCTTGGCTTAAGATACTTTCTTCCAAGTAACTCCTTTTCCCTATCTGAAAGGTCGTTGCTAGTAGGAGGTGTTGGCACAACACTCTCTACTGCTGTAGTTTCGTCACTCACAATAAACCCTCCGTTATATTATTTTTTAATTGTTTTCTTAAAGAATTGTCCGTCTGGATAACTTAAAACAAATGCACCTGTTGATGACCAAGCTTGTAATAACGATCCATCCTTTTGAATTGGGCTAAAGAACTCGATTGGAGTGTAATTACCCTTTTCAATGTTATATTCGAACCATCTTGTCAATGGATACATATAATCCATATTATACATTAATTTCGCATAAGAGTATATACATGAAAGATATGGCCAATCTCCACCGTTATGATAATAATATGGTAAAGATGATTTTTGAACGATATCTCTAATGTTCTTATAGAATGGATATACGCTTAAAGTACCAAAGTCGCCTGCAACTTGTTCTTTGTTGTTTTTGCTCTCTAGATACTTTTCCATATTCTCAAGCATTCTCTTACTTCTTGTTTCATCAGCAATGCCATATAGGACAGCAACTACTGTATCAATAGACAAGTTATCTTCTGTGAAGTTTTCGCTCTTATAGTTAACATACCAGCCCTTCTTGTCATCCCATAGAAGATCGTTAATGCTCTTCTTTACCTTTTCTGACATATCTAAATATTTCTTAGATAGTTCCTTATCTGATAAAGAATAAATGTCTCCTAAGCAGAATAAAGCTCTAGCATATAAAACTTCATCATATGTGCAATAAACAGATCTAAATACGTTATCGCACCAGTCACGTCTATTATATTCGCCACCTTTTAATAATAATCCTGTTGATTCTTCAACTTCTTGATATAGTCTATCTAATACAAGTTTTGCGCTCTCTAAAACAGTACCACATGCAACTTGTTCATTTAAGATAGTCTTGTCATCTGTATGAGCGATATAGTCATAAAGCATCATTACAAAGAATGAAGGAGAATCATAATGGTTACCCCAGTAATTCTTGAAATTAAACTTTACAGCACTTGGACATTCGCCCTTCTTGTTAATACCATTAGCAAGTGTAATAATTTCATTTCTAACAAGTTCTGGATGAACAGGAAGTACACTTAATACTGTCCAATATGCATCTCTATAATAAGTTCTTGCTGGGAATTGATATACAATACCTGCTAAGAAACCTTTGAACTTACCAAGCTCTTTATAGTTAGACAATGAAGTATTTAGTAATGATTTATAATATGATTCTAAGAAATCTGATTCTAATTTAACTGGGCACTTTAAAGATAAGATATACTTATCTGCTTCTGCGTTTGCTGAATCAAATGATCTTAAAGCTTCTTTAACATCACAGAATGTGAAGTCGCCTCTTGTTCCTGCAGATACTACATATCTTAAAACTTTTGTTTCGCCCTTAGCGATTTTAGCACCGTATTCAAATTGGTTTGTAAATCCTCTTTCTGCTTCAAGTGCAACTAGTTCCGAATTAGCAGCGATATCGAAATAGAAATCGCCCATAACGTTTCCTCTGATAAACATTACGCCATCTTCAGATTTAGCTGCAGGCTTTTTCTTTCCTACTAAACCACCAATAATCTTACAAATATTACCAACAGATAATCTATTTGCTAATAATTGTTCAACATATGAACTAAAATTAACACCGAAGTTATTTACAATTCTAAAATCAATATCTCTTTTTGCCTTTACAACATTTTGTGTGTAAATACAGTTTGAATTATTGTCTAGGAATTGTGTAAGTTCCATATCGAAATCTTTTGTTGCAAAAGTAGCGACAAGTTTCTTACCAACCATTTCAACATGCTTTTTAGCATTCCAATCAAAAGCTACTCCATCTACACTAATTAATGTATAGTAAGCTGAGAATACAGAATACTTGTTCATTACAGCATATTTAGAAATAGCACCACGGCCGTCAAATTGGGCTGTAATTAAATTATTTGCTACATCGTAGTGTGTTGCTTCATGGAAGGCTCCATCTACGATAATCTTTCCGTCTTTATAACTAACACTCATAATTAACCTTCACCTTTTATTTCTTGCTTGATTTAGCTTCTTCAGCTTTTCTCTTTTCTAATTCTGAAATGAATAATTCCTCATCGATAGGAAGTTGAATTTCCTTTCCTGTCCAAGAAGATAAGTGAATAGCATTAGAGAATGTTAATCCGTTTAAACCTTCTTCATATCTTCCGATTAATTTATCTTCATTTCCTAAGATAACATTTGAGAAGTTTCTAATAACATCTGGATGTTGGAATCCCCAGTTCTTAATTAAAATCTTAATAACTTCAAATGGAGAATACTTAACAACTGTTGTCTTAGTCTTTGGCTTACCCATGAACACTGTATTAGTTGCAGAGAATTCTGGTTCTGGAACATCATTCTTTGTGAATTCAAGCTTCATAGATAAATCATTCTTACCAGAGATAACAATCTTACCGCCATCCCCTGAGATTTCTAATCTGTTTGTTCCAGGAGCTTCGTGTGTAGATGTAATAAATACACCTGTTGCTCCAGATTCAAATTCGCACCATGCTGTAACGTCGTTTTCTACGTTAATCTTTCTACCTACAGTTTTAGCCTTTGCCCAAACCTTAGTAATCTTTTCACCAGCAAGCCATGTGAATAAGTCTAATTGATGTGGATCTTGGTTAAGAAGAACGCCACCGCCTTCACCTGCCCAAGTGCCTCTCCAGCCACCTTGATCATAATATGCTTGTGGACGATACCAGTTTGTAATAATCCAAGTAATTCTCTTTAACTTTCCTAAAGCTCCAGAATCAATAATCTTCTTAGCTTCTCTATATACTTTATTTGTTCTTTGATTTAATAATAAAGCGCACTTTAATTCTGGCTTTGTCTTTGCAAATTCAACTGTTTCTCTAACAGCCTTTGTATAAACACCAGCTGGCTTATCACTCATAACATTAAGATTTGCTTCTAAAGCTGCCTTAACGATTACTGGGTGGAAATAGTGAGGAGTCTCAACCATAACAGCGTCAACTAAACCGCTCTTAAACATTTCGTTATAATCTTCAAAGATCTTAACGCCTTGTAAATTCTTCTCAGCCCATTCTCTTCTCTCTTTTGAGATATCACAAATAGCTGCAAGTTCAGCATTCTTATCTAAGCCTTTGAAAATGAACTTTGCATACCAAGTTCCTTGCTTACCAATACCTACGATACCATATCTAACTTTCTTAACGTCTGCCATAATATACTCCTTTTTATTTAATACTTGCTTCTGCATCAGCAATCATCTTTGTTAAGCCGTTATATTGCCAAATTACAATTTCTTCTCTTGTTACAGTCTTCCACTTTGGAACACCCATTTCTTTATCTACTCTCGCGAATACTTTATGCCACATATTAATATGTTCAACCTTGATTAGGGCCGCGATTGGGAATAAGAATCTAATTGGTTTTCTTGCAACTGCATATTTACCTGTATGAGGTTCAAGTGTCATAAAGCCTTTATAATGTCTATTTACAACTAAATCATGAATCATGTTTTCGTAATTACCTTCACCATGTCCAATTGGTACTTCAACCTTTTCTTTTGAACAATCCTTAATATGGTAATAAACAACATAATCTTTTAACATTTCATATGCTTGTTTTGGATCTGCATCACATTGAATATAGTTAGATGCATCAAAACATAATTGGAATTGAGGATCATTAATTTCCTTATAAAGTTTCATAACTCTATCTGGAACATCACCATAGATTCCCTTTTCATTTTCGTGAAGTAAAACAATATCTGTTCCCTTAACTACATCAAGATATCCTCTTAATTTCTTTACAACTTCTGGGAAATAAGCATCATAATCACCTTTCTTATCTACACGGAATGAGAAGATTCTAATGTATTTGCAATCCATAACCTTAGCAATCTTTACAAGTTCTTGTAGCTTCTTAATTTGAGCTTGATATCCTTCTTCATCATATAAGCCAACTTTACCAATTGGAGAACCAATAGATGAGAACTTAATGCCATATTCATCAAGAACAGGCTTTACATCCTTCTCAAATTCCTCAACTGTATATGCTGAAATATTTTTTCCATTAACAACTCTTGGGCATAAATAATGTTCACCAAGTTTTTTAATTAATTCGCATTGTGTTCTTAAATCACCACTTGCTTCATCATAGAAACCGGAAATCTTAATATCTGACATAGTTAACCTCCTATTAATTCCCTATCTTCGTCGTCAAGTTCAACTCTTTCTTCGTCGATTTTCTCTTGTAATAATTTTTCATATCTATCTTCATCTAGCGGAATAGAAATCTCTTCATTTGTCCAACTAGATAAATTTAATGCATTAATAATTGTTAAAGCATTAATACCTTCTTTTAAATCTGCAATAACGATATCCTTATTCTTTGTTTCAATAGCATTAACAAAGTTCTCTAAGATATTGCATTGTTGTCCACGCAATCCATCTTTAATCATATGTAATAAACCATACGAATAAGAATGAGTCACACTGCGCTTATCTTTCTTGTTACCATAATCTCTTTTAGCTCTTCTATTAACATCTTCTTCGCTCATCTTATTAATAGAATATTTCATCTTGAATCTTTCAATAACGATTCTTCCTTTATCTCCTGCAATCTCAAGTCTATTAGTTCCTGGGATTTCATGAGTTGAAGCCGTGAATACACAATCAAAATCATCGCCAAATCTCATTATTGAAGTAACATCATTTTCTGTTGTAATCCTTCTTCCTACTGTCTTATGGTAAGACTTAACCATTGTAGGCATTCCAACAAGCCATTGAAGAATATCTAATTGATGAACACATTGATTTATTAAAGTGCCGCCACCTTCTCCAGTCCAGCTTGCTCTCCAACCACCCATGTTGTAATAGAATTGTGATCTATACCAGTCCGTGATTGTGAAATTAACTCTTTGAATTTTTCCAATTGATCCATTCGAAATTAATTCTTTTGCCTTTTTGTACATTCTATTTGTTCTTTGGTTGTACATCATTTCGCAAATAAGATTTGGCTTTTCATCTCTTTTTGAGATAAGTTCCTTAGCCTTCTTAATTGTTACTGAAATTGGTTTTTCACAAAGAACATTAATATCTTTATCTAGGCATGCAATTGCAATATCCACATGTGAATAATGAGGAGTTGCAATAACAACTGCATCTAGCTTTTCATTTGCTAACATTTCTTTATAATCGTTGTAGGCCTTAACTTTTAAACTTTGAGATACTTTATTAGCCTTTTGATGGTCCGTATCACAAATAGCAACAAGATTTGCATTCTTGACTCTCTTTGCCAAGTTTAATGCATGTCTTGAACCCATTCTACCTACGCCGATAACCGCAATATTAACCATTCTTTCCCCTTATTTATTTTTATTTAATATTGATCTTGCAACAAGTGGTAAATTAGTTGTGATATTACCATCAACAATTGGTACTAGTTGCAATAATTTTTCCACCTTATCTACTGTAAAAACACTAAGTCTTAAATTATTAGCTCTACATGTTTCTACGAATTTTCCGTTTACTTTGCGCCAGCTTAAATTAATACCAGCAAAATGAGGGTTATGATAACTATCTATTCTTTCTTTAATTGCTGCAACATTCTTTGTCTTATACTTAAGTCCAATAATCTTATTAAACCAAGCTTCGCCACAATCTATAATGTCGCTTTCTTTTTCTGAAACACAGCCTGTAAATATTAATTGGTTTTCCATGCCCATACTCTTAGCAAGCTTTATAACTTCGCCTACTAATCCATGTTGCTTTAAATCACAATTAATCTTTATTCCTTTTTCTTTTACAAGTTTAAAGACTTCTCTTAGTCTAATCTTTTTGTAGCATGTAAATGGTGCTGGTATATGACTTATGTACATAATTCCAAAGTGTTTATAAACGTCAACCTCAATAGCATCGCATTCATAAACATCAATATTGTTTAAGAAACTAAAAGTATTTCTACCAGATCCGAAAGAACCGCCGTGTGCAGTAATCATTTTAAAATATAACCCCTTTTATTATTTTATATAAAATGGACTTAGTATCGCTACATCACCATCTATACCATCTACAGTTCCATATAGTTCTACTCTAAAGTAACCTTTATCAAACTCAACAGGTACAGATATCTTTTCACCTGACCATTTTCTTGCAAGGTATAACTTGTTGTTCTTGTAGAACCTCATTCCTTTTATTTCACAACTATAGTATTTAGCATATTCATCTACTACATTTGCAGAAATAACAATTTCACCTTCGCCACTTGGAAGACTATCTCCAAGATTGTAATCATTGCCATATCTTACAGCTTTGCAATCAATCTCAATACCCATAGAAATATAAGTGTGAGATTTCTCTATAGCCTTTAATATCTTTTCTTCTGTTAGATCGCCAACTACACCAACATATGTATATGCAATTGCAGGACAACCTTCATCTCTTGTATGCCAATCAAAACCATATACAGGCGCAATCTTGTAGCCTTGGTCTAACAAGCTTATCCACTCTTCCTTTGTTTGTTTAGATTCAAAAGAAGCTTGTGGCATATAGTGTGACCAAACTTCATATGATGTCACATTGCTCCAATCTTTTAGCTTAAATAAGAATCTACATTCAGAACAGAATGGAGTTCCTATTCTTTTTGGATGGGCCACTGTGACTAGGTCGTTTTTATCTCTTGCTCCTTTTAATATTTCATCAATATTATCTAGAGTGATATCTCTCCAGTCGATATGGCTATTGCCACCTGTTACCACTATATGTCCCCAGAATGTTGTTAATTCAATTCCAGGAATTACTATTAACTTTTTCTTCTTTCCGTATGCAACAGCCTCTGCAACAGAGCTTGTAGTATTGTGATCAGTAAGAGCAATTGCTTCATATTTCCTGTCTAGTGCATTATCTACAAGGTCAGTAGGAAGCATATCTCCATCTGATGCAATTGTATGGGTATGTAATTCAACCTTATGCCATTTCATAAATTACTCCCCAGAAACAATAATATGAATATCTACATCATCAGTTAAAATTGCATTCATACTTGATGTAATATTCCATGTTCCTTTTACTATTTTTGCAGGCATAAATCCAAAAGAGGATTTTTCCTCACTGATCTCCAAAATTTGATGAGGATTATGCTTATGCTTTGTGCCTAAGTATCCGTCTTTAGGAGAATCAATACTCCAAGAAATATGGTTTGCAAGAGGTATTGCTTTAGCAAGTTCCTTATCAGGTAAAAAATCTTCTTCAAATCCAACATCCTTAATTCTTTGTTTCATAAGTTGCATACACTTTGAAACATCTTCAAGGTATTTTGGAGAATAAGAAACATCAAAAACGAGTTTAGAATATTCCTTATTAACTTCAAAAGATCTGTTTATATGAGTCTTCGTGTCACTTGATGTAACATGAATATCAAACCTTGCTATCTCTTCCATTATTACTTCTTTATATCTGGAATCTCAGACATATCAACCTTGATTCCACCGTTTAATCTTGATTTTTCTGCAGCTGCTACAATTCTATGGCTTTCAATTGTATCCTTTATCCAAGTGTATTGACCATTTGGATCAATTTCTCCTCTTACTAAATCAATAGTTGCTTTAATAACACCTTGGTCACCACCGAAGTGTCCCTTAATAACTGGTATTAAGTTAACAATAATCTTCTTTGGCTTCTTACCAAATAATTGAAGTGTTAAAACGCTACCACTATCATCAGCAATTAAGAATCCATTTGTACCATGAATTTCTGTATGTCTATGATCTTTCTCATTGAAAGCATTAACATTAAGCATAACCTTAACGCCGTTTTCCATTTCCATATTTACAGTTTGACAGTCAACTACGTTGTTATCGCACTTAAATACACATCTTGACCAAAGTTTTCCTCTCTCGTCATTCTTTAATGCATTTAAGATATCTTCCTTTTCGTTTGAGATACAGAATGCATATGGCTTCCACTTATACTTCTTCTTTTCCCAACCAAAAGGCTTTTTCTTTCTACCTACATATTGATATGTAGCTTCGAAATTACATGTATCTTTATGTGGACAATCAAAACATGTTGCTGTTGCACCTTCTGGAGCATTTTCTTCTTTGAAGAAATTTAATGAACCATAAGATGAAACACTCTTACATTTGCTTCCAGCATACCAATACATTAAATCCATATCATGACAGCACTTAGCAAGAAGTAATGGACTTGTTTCTTCTTCTCTTCTCCAGTTACCTCTTACATAGCTATGGCAGAAATGCCAATATGCAACGTCTTCGTCATGATTAATAAGGATAATCTTTCCTAAAATACCAGAATCAATTATTTCTTTAATCTTCTTATAGTAATGTGCATATCTTAATACGTGACAAACCAAGATCTTACAACCTTGCTTTCTTGCGTATTCTTCCATTTCCAAACATTCTTCAATATTTGGAGAAAGTGGCTTTTCAATCATTAAATTGTAGCCTAAAGCTAAAGCTTTCATAGCATGACCATAATGGTCCTTATCTTGAGTAGCAATTACCATAGTATCTGCAACTTTACCAAGTCCGAAGAACTTATCTTCATCTGTAAAGCACATATCATCTGGAACTCCCCAAGAGCCCTTAACCTTATCTATCTTTGCTTGGTATTTATCACAAATGGCAACAATCTTAACACCTTGTTGAGCAGCTAAGTGTCCACCATAATTCTTACCACGATTTCCTAGCCCTAAAATTGCAACTTTTACTTCTTTCATAATTAATTCCTTTATACACCTTTTTATCTATTAAACACCTGAGTAAGCAGAGAAACCACCATCGATAGGAATAACAACACCAGTAACGAATCCTGATGCGCTCTTATCAGATAACCACATTGTAGTTCCTAATAATTCTTCTACTTCACCAAATCTTCTCATTGGAGTACCAGCTAAAATCTTGCCAGTTCTTGGAGTTGGAGTACCATCAGCATTGAATAATAATCCTCTATTTTGGTTTGTAACGAAGAATCCTGGAGCAATAGCATTTACTCTAATGTTTGCACCAGCAAAGTGAACAGCAAGCCATTGTGTGAAGTTAGAAACAGCAGCCTTAGCACCAGAGTATGCAGGGATCTTTGTTAGAGGTCTATAAGCGTTCATTGAAGAAATATTAATAACGCTACCACCATTGTCTAACATATCTTTTGCAAATACTTGAGTTGTTAAGAAAGCACCTAAGAAATTAATCTTAAATACGAAATCTACACCACTTGGATCTAAGTCAAAGAATGAAACCTTTGTTGGATCGTCAATATCTGCTTTGTCAAAATATTCATTTGTTGTTGTTCCTTTTGGATTATTACCACCAGCACCATTAATTAAAATTGTGCACTTTCCTAAATCCTTAAGGATTTGTTGATGAGCTGCTTCGATAGATTCCTTTTCTAAGCAGTTAACACCATATGCCTTAGCAATAAAACCTTCAGCAGTGATTTCATCAGCAACCTTTTGAGCTGCTTCAACTTTTAAATCTAGAACAGCAACCTTAGCACCATTCTTTGCGTATTCTTTTGCCATAGCGCCACATATAACGCCACCACCAGCTGTAATAACTACAACTTCTCCACTCATATCAACTTTCATACTTATCTCTCCTATTTGTTAGCCTTTTCTACGGCTTCAATAATACCTTGTAGGTACATAGCACCAAGTGCTCTATCATATAGACCATAACCAGGTCTACCTGTTTCACCCCAAATCATTCTTCCATGGTCTGGTCTTACATATCCATCAAAACCATCTTCATATAATGCCTTTACGATTTCATACATATCAAGACTTCCCTTTGAAGATAAGTGTCCAGATTCTTCGAAGCAATGATCTCCTGTAATCTTAATATTTCTTAAATGAACGAATGGCATTCTGCCCTTGCAAGCATGAATGATGTCTACGATATCATTAGTTGCTGCAACACCTAATGAACCTGTACATAAAGTAATACCATTTGCTGGAGAATCAACAATCTTTAAGAATCTCATTAAATTCTCTTTGTTAGTAATTACTCTTGGTAAACCGAAGATACCCCATGGTGGATCATCTGGGTGAATTGCCATTTTAATGCCGCTTTCCTCAGCAACTGGAATTACTTCCTTTAAGAATTTACCCATATTCTCCCAAAGCTTTTCTTCGTCAATATCCTTATATTGATTTAATAAATCCTTTAGGCCTTCTTTTGTATAACTACTATCCCAGCCAGGTAGAGATAATTCACTAGTTAATGGATTCATAGAAAGAACTGTAGCATGGTCATATGCTAAAGCATTTGAACCATCTGTTAATTCTTTTGCTAAGTTACTTCTTAACCAGTCAAAAACAGGCATGAAGTTGTAACAAATACACTTAACGCCAGCCTTACCTAACCTTCTGATGTTTTCCTTATAGTTCTCAATTAATCTTGGAGCATTAGCATTACCAAGCTTAATATCTTCGTGAACTGGAACTGATTCAACTACTTCAAAAGTTAAACCATTATCATTACATTGCTTTTTCATCTTTAGAATGTTTTCCATAGGCCAAACTTCGCCAACTGGGACATCATAAATTGCAGAAACGATACCCTCTACTGCAGGAATTTGTCTAATGTAATCTAAAGTGATTTTGTCATTTTCTCCGTACCAACGGAATGTCATTTTAAAAGCCATATATTATTCCTCTATTATTTTTTTCGCATTTGTATAACATAATGCCTTAGCCACGCTAATAGCATCAGCATCAGCATCTTTTACTATTCCACCTAAGAAATCACAAACTATTTGTCTATAGTAATCGTGTCTTACATAAGATAAGAAACTTCTTGAGTCTGTTAACATACCAACCATATTTGTAATGTGTAATAACTCTGTTACGTATTCAAGAGTTTCATACATTCCTCTCTTATGGTCACAGAACCACCAAGAGATTCCCATATGTACTTTTCTAAATGCACCACATAATGTGATTAGTGTGTAATACATACTTGGATTTAATGTATAGATAATAGTTTCAGGAAGTCCGTTCATTGAATTCAATGCATCTAAAACTTCTCTAACTCTTCTAATATCTAAAGCATCGCCTACGCAATCAAAGCCAGCATCTCTACCACATTTTTCAAACATAGCAGTGTTGCTGTTTCTAGTTACGCAAATATGTAATTGCATAGCCATATCTCTTTTTGCATATTCATTTCCTAAGAACACTAACATATATCCAACGAATGCTAGATATTCTTTTTCTGTATATTCACCATTAGCAAGTAACTTTTTGAAAGTTCTATCTGCTTCTTCTTTTGTTGCAATACCATCAGCAAATGCTTCTGTACCAACGTCTGAGAACTTACAACCTAAAGATTTGAAATAATCCATTCTCTTTATGATTGCTTCTTCTAAAGAAGATAAGTCAGAAACTTTAACACCAGCAGCATCTCCAAGCTTTGTGATATAGCTCTTATAGTTTTTATCCTTTGCTAGTAAAATGTTATCTACTCTAAATGATGGAACAACCTTTACTGTGAATGATTTATCTTCAGCAATTAACTTATGATATTCAAGGGTATCTGTTGGATCATCTGTTGTTGCGATAAATTCAACATTAGCCATCTTAATAAGTTTTCTTGGAGATAATTTCTTATCTTTAATTACAGCATTTGCCTTTTCCCAAATAGCCTTTGCGTTTTCCTTCTTTAGAGGAAGAGTAATACCAAAGAACATTTCAAGTTCTAGTGCTACCCAGTCTTGAATTGGATTGCCATAAGCTGTTGCAACTGTTTCGATAAAGTAATTAAACTTTTCTTCCCATGTTGCATCTCCAGTAATATACTTTTCATCAACGCCATTTGATCTCATCAAACGCCATTTATAGTGATCACCAGCAAGCCACATAACACCAATGTTATCGAATGGTTCATCTTCATAAATCTCTTTTGGAGATAAATGACAATGGTAATCGATAATTGGTAAGTCCTTTACTTCTTTATAAAGAGCTTCAGCAAATTTGCTTTTTAGAAGATTGACTGGTCTATCTTTGAACTCTGCCACTTCCGTCGCCTCCTGCTAGTTTCATAACTTCATCAACGCTAGCAATATTGAAATCGCCCTCTACTGTATGCTTTAAGCAAGATGCTGCAACTGCATATTCAATTGTTTCTTGATTTGACATACCATGAGTTAAACCATAGATAAGACCAGCACCAAAGCTATCTCCACCACCAACTCTATCTACGATTTGAATTAAATATCTCTTAGACTTAACAGAACTTCCATCCTTGTCAATAAGAATTCCTGACCAACCATTTTCACTTGCAGATAAACTTTCTCTTAAAGTAAATGCAACCTTGCTTAATGATGGGAACTTTTCGAATAATTGCTTACCGATTTCAACATATCCCTTATCTGAGATAACGCCAGATGTGATATCTGTTCCTGTTGCTTCGATACCAAATACATCCTTACAGTCTTCTTCGTTTGAAATTAAAACATCAACAAAGTTAACAAGTTCGCTCATTGCCTTGTTAGCTTCAACTGTTGTCCATAATTTCTTTCTAAAGTTAAGATCGCAAGAAACTGTAATACCCTTTAATTTAGCTGTTCTTAGTAATACTCTCATAAACTTTACAGCATCTTCAGATAATGCTGGAGTAATACCTGTCCAGTGTAACCATGTAACATCCTTTAAAACTTCTTCAACGTTAAAATCTGAAACCTTCATTTCTGAGATTGAGCTATGAGCTCTATCATAGATAACTTGGCTTCCTCTTTGAGAGCAACCTTTTTCGCAGAAATAAATACCAATTCTATCTCCACCTCTAACGATTCTTGTTGTGTCAACGCCCCAACCTCTTAATTGGTTAATGCACTTATCTGCAAGAACGTTCTTAGGTAATTTTGTAAAGAAAGCAACATCTTCACCAAATTGTGCTAAAGATACAGCAACGTTAGCTTCACCGCCACCAAATACTACATCTAATGAATCTGCTTGCATTAATCTCTTATAGCCAGCAGGTTGTAATCTCATCATAATTTCGCCAACTGTTAAAATCTTTCCCATTATTTATTTCCCCCAATTATAGAATGTACTTTATTCACGAATTCTCTCGAAACTTCTTCGACAGCCTTGTAATCTCCTTTTTGAGCTCCCTTTGTAATAAATGAACCAGCGCCAACAGCATAAGCACCAGCTTTGAACCACTCTTCAACATTTTCTAAACTTACGCCACCTGTAGGCATAATGTTTGCTTGTGGTAATGGTCCCTTTAATGCCTTTAATCCCTTAGGTGTAGCAACATCTCCTGGGAATAGCTTGATGATATATGCACCATATTCTAAAGCAGTAATAGCTTCGCTTGGAGTAAATACACCAGGCATAACAGCAACACCATATCTATTGCAAAGTTTCATTGTTTCAACATTTAGTGCTGGAGAAACAATAAATTGAGCACCAGCTAAAATAGCAGCTCTTGCTGTTTCTGAATCTAACACAGAACCTGCACCAACTACCATGTCTGTTCCTTTATATTTGTCTACTAATGTCTTGATGATTTCATCTGCTCTTGGAACAGTGAAAGTAACTTCCATTAGTTTTATACCGCCAGCATAACAAGCCTCTACAGACTTGATTGCTTGCTCAACGCTATTGCCTCTAATAACAACAACGACACCTTCTTTCTTAACGGCTTCGAAAACCTCAAATTTGTTCATTACATTTACCTCACAAAATTGTCCAAAAAATGCGCTTTAAATAATCGCGAGCGCATAAACGATAATTTTATTATAAAATCGTGCAAAAAATTTTACAATATCATTTTTATCTAAATTATGGACAAAACGGATAGTATAGGATTATAATAATTTTACTTTTCGTAAAAAGGGGTTAGTGTTATGCCAATTATTAATTACATCGGTAGAAACATGAAAACATACAATGTTTCTAATCATCAACATGATTACTGGGAAATTATTTATTGCACAAACGGAAACGGAGTTATTACAACAGCAAACGGACAAGCTGTTAAGTACACAAAAAATCAAGCAGTTATTATTCCACCAAATCTAGTACATTCAAATTCATCACAAAATGGATTTAGAAACATTCATATGACAGTAGCAAACTGGTCTCCAGTTTTTAAGAACGTTGTTGTTGTAAGCGACAACGAAAAGACTGATTTATATTCAGTTTTAAATATGTGTTTAAGATACTTCAACAGCGAAGAAAGCGCACAATCCGACATTATTATGTCATTTACTGAATTAATTCTATCATTATTGAATTCATTCGGTGGAGCTACTCATACATCAAAATACATCGAGATTATCGCCAACGATATTCTTGAAAACTTCTCTGACCCTGATTTTGATTTCGAAGGAATTTATAACCAATTCGATCTTTCAAAGGATTACATCAGAAGACAATTTATTAAGGAAAAAGGAATATCTCCTCTACAATTCTTAAACAACACAAGAATCAGCTTCGCACAAAAATTATTACTATCTAAAAACATCAATAATTATAAAATTTATGAGATAGCAGAAATGTGCGGATTCACTGATCAATTATACTTCTCAAGAGTATTCAAAAAGGTTACAGGAATCTCTCCAAAAGAGTTCACTGAAACACCTAGACTTGACAAGTACAACAGCGATTAATAAGTTTTTTATATGGACAAAAAAGTGAGGTTTTTATGCCTCACTTTTTTTGTTATCTTTACCTTATAAATCTTAGTATTTAACTACAATTGTCTTGATTTCGTATGGAGCAAAATCCAGTTTTGAAGTTGTTAATACAGTAGGCTCTTGCTCTAGCATATTTGTTAATAAAACTTCTTTAGCCTTAACGCCAACCCTAAGCTTTGCTGTACATGGATTACCATATCTTTCATATAGTCTTAACACAAACCCCTTACCTTCTTCTAAAGGCTTAATTGTCTCAACTATTACATCCTCATTATCTATATCAATAATCTCTCCGATGTCCACATAGTAATCGCTTATTAATAATGGATAGTTAAAGCAGTATGCTTGCTTTACTACATCGCTATCTTGCCATACACCATCATGTGGATATAAAGCATAATTGAAATATTGCTTACCTCTATCGCAAGTTGGATCTGGGTAAATTGGTGAACGTAATAGATTTAATGAAATTAAACCATCTTTAACTCTATGACCATATTTGCAATCATTAATTAAAGCAATACCATAGTCGCTATTATCTACATTAACGAACTTGTGAGCACATATTTCAAATTGTGCTTTTTCTTGAGGTGTTTCGTTTTTTGTTGATCTATCTACATTACCAAATTGAATATCGCAGTTAACCTTATCTGAAAATATTGTAGGTTTAAACTCTACTCTTAACATCTTATTCTTCTCATGCCAATCTGCAATTGTTTCAAAAGAGATAAGCTTATTTAATGCGTTCAATTTAATATGTTGTATTAAAGAACTATCGTTAAAAGTATAATGATTTTCTCTTACTACTTCAGGACCGTCAATATATGTATTACTGTTAACTAATTTAAATTCATATCTTTTTAGTTTTCTATAGTCATCTCTAATATCCCAAGCATTGTAATATAAAACCGGGTCTGTAAATATTACAAACTTGTTCATATAATCTTGGCATAGTTCTTTATTATTTTCTTTATCTATAATTGAAGTTATCGTTCCATCCATATTGAATGTTACTTTTAACTTGTCATTACTGATATAGTCATCACCATATTTAAGAGTAGGAATCTCCCCTGTTGGTAATAAAGATGCAGCGGAGTATTTACCAACTTCTGCCAAATACCATTCATCTTCAACCTTTACGTATTCCTTTCTATCAAATCCTATAGGATTAATTACAGATAATGTTTGCTTTGTTGCAAGCTTTGCTAATATGAAGTTTCTAATATCAGCAATATCTTCTTCCATCTTTATATATCTTGGAACTGATTCATCATAGACTCTCTTAATAGATGAACCAGGGATGATATCATGGAATTGATATAAAAGAACTTCTTTCCAAATTGCTTCTATCTTCTTTTTGTCATATTTAATATTGTTTAAATCTGCAATTGTACATATCCACTCAAGAGTATGCAAATCATTTTCAATCTTTCTATTATGATATTTATTTCTTGCTTGAGATGTATAAGTACCTTGGTGCTTTTCTAGATACAATTCACCTTGATATGAAGGGATAACTTCAACATAATCTTTGTTTAAATCATCAAATAGTTGCTCAGCATGTCTTCTTACAATCTTTGCTAAGCCATTGTTATTTTCTTCTCTATCAAGTATTTCAATATGGGCTTCGCCAGGGCCACCGCCGCCATCACCAACACCATAAATAAGAAGTGCTTTATCTATTTGATCTTTTTGCTTATTTCTATTTTCAGACTTTGTTATAGCCATAGGAGTTGCTGTTGAATTATAGTCTCCTTGTGGTGCCATATGTGCAAGAACATCAGTGCCATCAATTCCCTTCCATATAAATGTTTTATATGGGAATTCATTATGAGTATTCCATGATAGTTTAATTGTCATGAAATAATCTCTACCGCACTTTTTCATAATTTGAGGAAGTGATGCTGGATAGCCAAATACGTCTGGAAGCCATACCATCTTGCAGTGCTTACCAAACTCATCCATAAAGAATTTTTCACCATATAAGAATTGTCTAATAATTGATTCACCTGATGGAATATTACAGTCGTTTTCTACCCACATTCCACCTTGTAATTCTATCTTGCCATCACTTACAGCTTGTTTTACCTTTTCATATAGCTCAGGCTCTTCTTCTTTTATCCATTGGAATAATTGAGCTTGAGATGCTCCAAACTTATAGTTTGGATACTTTTCAATATTATGAATTGCTGTTGCAAAAGTTCTAACGCCCTTTCTCTTTGTTTCTCTTATTGGCCAAAGCCACGCAAGGTCAATATGTGCATGACCAATTGCTGTATATTCTGTAGTCTTATAATCTATAGGTTTTGCTATAACAGCCTTTAGAATTTCATGAGCCTTTTTATAACTTGTTTTAGATGCTTTATAACTTTCTTTTAAAGCAATCTCTATTTCTTTCTTTCTATTTTCTGTTAAGTTCCTATTTGTGCCATATGTCAAAAGCATCATGAATAATTGAAGATAATCATAATAATATGTATATATCTCATCATTGCAGATTGCTATATCTTTTCTTGCAAGTTTAACTCTTGTGTTTGGAGTTTTTCTTCTACCATTAAAGCCAGCATCAACAAGAATATCTAACTTCTCTCCGCCTTCGGCACTCTTAAATAAATCTACAACTTGCTTACCCTTTCTTGATTGAACTAAATCTATTCCAGATAAAACTTGTGTGATTCCTTGTTTAGCTTCACCATCTATATAAACAACACCTTCACCTTCAATATTCAAAAGCGCAACAACATGTTTTCTCTTGCATGATTCAGGAACAGTTCCTTTAAACTTGAACCAAGCACAATCAAAATCAGTAGCCCAAATAGTGCCAGTCTCGATTTTAACGAACTCTGCTTTATCTAAATCCTTCTTCTTAATTGGTTCTTTGGATAATGCTGCTTCACACGAAAGAGATGCAACTTTAGTATAAATTTTATTTCTAATAGATATTAGATGTGCCACATGTTGTGGATATTGTGCTGCTTTTTCTATCATTATAGGTACCTCGCTTTTTTAATTTTAAAGATAATATCCCTATAATGTCAATATTCGCTCTAAATTGTGTATTGAATAGTTTTATTAAATTTATATATAATATATGTATGTGCTACGAACACGAAGCGCGTAATTTAATATAAAAAGGAAAAGGTTATTATGAAGAAAGAAGAATTAAAAGATGAAATCATTGATGACGAAATCCTAGACGATGAAATTGTTGACGATGAAGTTATTGACGACGATGTAATAGATGACATCGACGACGAAGAAGAAAAGCCTAAAAAGAAAAAAGCAAAATCTTCAAAGAAAAAGAAAGGCATTATTATCGGTAGCGTTGTAACAGGTGTTGTAGCAGTTTTAGCTGCTGCTGTTATGATTGTTGGTAATATGTTCCTTGGTTGGTTCAAACCAGTAAACAACCAAAAATTCGACTTTGAAGGTGATCCAGATTTTACCCTAGTATTAAAAGATTACCAAGATGCACCATCAGCAACTATTGCTGCAAGTGTTAAATATGACATTATCGGAATCTTAGAAGATGATTCATATACTGATGCTGAAAAAGCTGCAGCCGCAGTTTTATTCACAACAGGTAATGAATGTTTCGTAGACCAATATTCATATATTAGATACCAAATTGGTTCAACAAAATTAAAAGATAATGAAGGTACTCTTATTTACCAAAGAACAAGAAGAGAAGTTAACAAGGAAGGCGAAAAGATGAAGAACGACGTTACTCTAAAGCTTCCAGTTAACCATACATTCGGCAGCACAGAAGTAGCATTCGTTGCAAATGCAGCAACACGTTATGTTACAGGTGGTAATTATTACAAGATT
>DFIJ01000102.1 GCA_002372775.1 Christensenella sp. UBA3700 | reverse complement strand
ATTTAATGGCTAATGGGGAATTATACTCTTCTAAATTAAACTGATTTTCATAATGCTCAAGACAATTTATTTCTAATTCAATTTTTGTTGTGTAGTTGTTATTTCCGTTATCTATAAGGTCTAATCTGATGAAATTCTTAGATTCATCGTCAAGTTCAACATATGGATGGAAAGCTCTAATAATGTCCTTATAGTCATTATCAAAACCTTCTTCATTTGTTTCAAATCTAAGTCTAATTTCACTCATTTTAAAAATCTTCCTCTATATCTTCCGTATCTACAAGAATTGGATTATGAACTCTTTCGAAGTAGGAATTTGTAATCTCTCCATGTCCAGGGAAAATCATATATTCTCCTTCTAAATTGAAAATCTTCTTTATGGACAATTTAAGCTTTTGAAAATCACCGTCTTCAAAGTCTGTTCTGCCATATGATGCTCTAAAGATTGTATCGCCTGAAAAAATATTCTCATCTATAACAAAACATACCCCACCCTCTGTATGCCCAGGAGTTTGTATTACTTTTACTTTTAGACCCATTATATCCAAAGTCTCATCTTTCTCTATTACGTAATCTACATCAAAATGTTTTATATCATAGCCGTACATTCTTGCCATATAACCAGGAGCATCTATTTTCCATATATCATTTTTATGCATATAAACCTTAGCTCCCATATCTTGAAGCTGTTTTACACTGCCAATATGATCAAAATGTCCATGAGTTAATAGTACAGCAACGCATCTTAGTCCATTCTTGGCTAAATAGTCCAAAATTGCGCCGGTTTGCTCAAATGTATCAATCAGAATACATTCCTTCGTCAAATCATTAATTACAAAATATGAATTTGTGGCAAATGCGCCACCTGTTAAACAATCAATTCTCATTGTTTTTCTCTACTATAATCATTACCGGACCATCTGAAGACATTTCTATATGCATATGTTCTCCAAATACACCTGTGGCAATATCTGTGCCCATTTTCTCTCTAAATACGCTTAAAGCATACTCATATAAAGGAAGAGCTACTTCTTTATGAGCTGCTTTAGAAAAGTCTGGGCGACGGTTTGTTGCTGTATTTGCATAAAGAGTAAAATTCGAAACAACCATAATTTGACCATCAATATCTTTTAGAGTCTTATTGGTTTTTCCATTCTCATCTCTAAACAATCTCATACCGCATACACGATCAACAACATAATCTACAATTTTCTTATCATCATTATGAGTAAATCCAAGTAGAACTAAAAATCCAGCTCCACATTGCGAAATCAATTTATCTTCAACTGTTAATTTTGCGTAGTTTATTCTTTGAATTACTGCTTTCATATATTACTTACCATTCGCTCTCTTAACTTCACGAACGCCTTTAATCTGTTCAAGTTTTTGCATTAAACTCTTAATTTCGCCAGTAGAAGAAACTTCAACAGAAAGTTTAGCAATAGCAGTAGTATTATCTATCTTCTTAGCATCCAATGTAACCATTGGTACTTTCATATTTGCAATAAGCATAGCAATATCCGCAACAAATCCAGCTCTTTCATCAGCAACAATTTCAACAAATACTTCGTATTTGCCAGTTACTACCTCTGGCCATTCTGCAGATACAATTCTCTCTGGTTCTAAAGAAGCTACGTTTGGACAATTCTTTCTATGAATAATAACACCTCTAGTTCTTGAGATATATCCAACAATCTCATCGCCTGGAAGCGCTGTACAACATTGAGAGAACTTAACTTTCATTCCACCCATTCCATTGATTAAGATACCGCTATCTCCATTAGAAGATTTAGCTGGAATCTTTGCCATAACTTGCTCAATAGAAACATTTCCTTTATTAACTTCTTCGTTTTTAATTTCTATTAACTTATTAGCAAGAGAATATGCAGATAACTCGCCACATCCGATTGATGCACAAATATCATCAATTGAAGCAGCCTTATAGTTGTTCTTAATATAATCATTCCATGCAGGAATCTTAACAAGTTCGTTAAAGTCATATCCTTTTTGTCTAACAACTTTTTCGAATGTATCTCTACCAATCTTAACATTCTCTTCGCGATTAACTTTCTTGAAGAATGCTTTAATCTTAGATTTCGCAGCAGGAGTAATTGCAATATTCAACCAATCTCTAGATGGACCTTTTGATGTATTTGAAGTTATGACTTCAACAACATCACCATTTCCAAGTTTTGTAGAAATTGGAACCATTTTATTATTAATCTTTATACCAACGCAATGATGTCCAACTTGAGTATGAACAAGATATGCAAAGTCGATACCTGTAGATCCGTTAGGAAGATTAAATACGTCGCCTCTTGGAGTAAATACGAAAACTTGATCTGAATATAAGTCAATTTTAACATTGTCCAAATATTCTTTAGAGTTCATGCCTTCATTTTGAAGCTCCATAACGCCTCTAATCCAAGCTAGTTTTTGATCATCGATTGATTGCGTTGAATTAGTATTTCCTTGCTTATATTTCCAGTGCGCAGCAATACCGTATTCGGCGATTTGATGCATTTCATGTGTTCTAATTTGAATTTCAAATGGAGAACCATATGGAGGCGCAATAACAGTAGTATGTAATGATTGATACATATTTGCCTTAGGAACCGAAATATAATCCTTAAAACGTCCAGGAAGTGGTTTCCACTTGTTATGGATAGCACCTAAAACTGCATAACAATCCTTTACTGAATCCACAATAATACGAAGCGCAATTAAATCGTAAATCTCTTCAAAAGATTTACCTTTCTTTAATTTTCTATAGATACTATAGAAATGCTTTGGACGACCATTTACATCGCCAGCAATTCCTATCTCTTTCAAGAGAGCTTTAATTTCTACAGTAATACTATCTACGAATTTTTGTCTCTCACTCTTAGATTGAGCTACCTTTTCTGCAATATAGAAATAATCTTCTGGATATAAATATCTTAGACATAAATCTTCTAGTTCACCCTTAATCGGAGCGATACCTAATCTAGAAGCGATTGGCGCATAAATCTCAAGTGTTTCTTGAGCAATTCTCTTTTGAGAATCGGCATCCTTGAACGCCAAAGTTCTCATATTATTTAATCTATCTGCCAGTTTAATGATAATAACTCTTATATCATTAGACATTGCCAAGAACATTCTTCTTAAATTCTCAGCTTGAGCTTCTTCTCTTGATTTAAAGTTGAATTTTGAAAGTTTTGTAACACCTTGAACAAGTAAGAATACTTCGTTACCAAATTCCTCAACAACATTATCTGCAGTTACTTCTGTATCTTCGATAACATCATGCAATAAAGCAGCAATAACAGTATCTGCGTCCATTCCTAAATCTACTAGAATTTCAGCAACTGAAAGTGGATGAATAATATAATCTTCACCAGATTGACGCTTTTGTCCTCTATGCGCAGACTTAGCAAAGAAGTAAGCCTTTTCAATCTTACTTGCATTGTTTTCTATATAAGCATCTCTTACTTTCAATAAGAAAGAACTTTCAACGTCTTGATCCAACTTAAGCTCCTACTATGTTTTTATATAAGTTGCTGTTTTGAATTGGGTTTTTCTTAGATTTATCTATTTTAAATAGATTGTCCTTGTAAACAACTATTCCTAAATCCATGAAAATACTTAACGCAACTACAAAATAATTATAGTTTACATTCAACTTTTTTTCAATATCCACATACAAACTATAAACGTCTGCAAACGCCCCATATTGCATAGATTTACCCATCTCCATGAAGATTTGACCAAGCGTTTTATAATCAGGCAAATACTCTTTTAAAACCTTGTAAGCATTTTCTGAATTTACATAATAAACATTGCAATCTTTGTTTAGTTTTAAAATATCTATAAAGCCTAAAGATAAAGGCCTATCTAAAAATACTAAATTCTTATATTTATCTAAGTTTGCTTCTTCGTTTAAATTGAAATATACCGCATTATTTGGAGCAGCAAAATCCATATAAAAAGCGTTATAAATAATCTCTTTATTACACTTTTTCTTAAACTCTTGAATTGTCTTGTTTGAATAAGCAATAAAAGCTGTCGAATAATCGTTATCTTTTATTAAAGATAATGCTTCGTCCAAAGCTATTTGCTTTGGCTTAAATATACTCTTATCTTCGTACTTTATTGTTGATAAGAAATTATCTAAATAACCATCTACAAAATCTATAAAATGAACATGCTTTATAATAGCTTGTGCAGATTCCATATTATTGTAGATATTGTATGCCAAATTAAAAGTAATTAACTTATTAAGCGAATTATTTAAAAGTGGCAATTTATCTGCCATATTAAAACCTATCATTTGGAATGTTCTGTTCTTAAAGATAATATGAGGAGAACCAGGTTTCATTCTAGTAAATTTCAAATTTTGAATTTCACTACCAAATACAGGCTTCTTATTTCCTTCACCATATGGTTGTAGAAGTTCTAATTCTTTTACAACTTTTAACAAATTAGATATTTCATGGAAATCAAAATATTCATTAATATCTTTCAAAAAGACTTCATTTGGATAAGTTTTCTTGCAATAACTATTAATAATATCTTTAAATTCTTCTAGATCAGATTTATTCAAAGTTAAACCACAAGCTTGAGGGTGACCGCCAAATCGCTCCAATATATCCTTTGCTTGAGAAACACACTCAAATATATTAACTCCAGGCAAAGAACGTCCTGAGCCCTTTATTTTGTCCCCATTTTGAGTAAATAATATTACTGGGTGATTATATTCTTGAACAACAGACGCCGCAACAATACCTAAAACGCCTTCATCCCAATCCTTACCAGATAATACAATTATTGGATATTTATCAAAATCATAACCAGATAAACTATCTTTAACATCCTCGGCCAATTTCTTAGTCATCATTTGACGCTTTATGTTTACCTCGTTTATTTCCTCTATTAGCGTAGATAATACAAAATCATCCTTATCTACAAACAAGTCTATAAGCTTATTAGTATTTTCAAGTCTTCCTACTGCATTAATTCTAGGAGCTAATTTAAAAGCAATTTCAGTAGATGTAATCTTCTCATTAGTAAATGACTTAATTAACAAATCTAAGCCCTTTCTTGAACGTTTGTTAATATACTCTAATCCCTTTTTAACAATTACTCTATTATCTCCAACAAGAGGAACGACATCCGCTACTGTTGCAATTGCTGCTATATCATAATATTTAAGACTTTCTTCAAGCGAAGTTAATCCTTCAATAAGTCTTAATACGACTCCAGCGCCGCATAAATTCTCAAATTGGCCATCTTTAGATAAGTGAGGATTAAATATTGGACAATCAGGTAAAGTCTCAGGAATTGAATGGTGATCTGTTACTACAATATCAAAGCCAAGGGCTTCGTATACGTAATTAACCTCTTCCACGCTTGATATTCCGCAATCTACTGTAATTATCAAGTCTGGATTAAATTCTTCTGTAATCTCTTCTAAAGCCTCTATATTTAAGCCATAGCCATCTTGTCTTCTATCTGGAATAAAATAATCTACATCAACACCTTTTGATGTTAAGAACTCATAAAGCATTGCTGTTGAGCATACGCCATCGCAGTCGTAATCGCCATAGATAACCACCTTCTCTTTATTATCTATTGCTTGTTGAACCCTATCTTTAACTGCTAAATATCCTGGATAATCATTAACGTTTGTAAGCGAGTCTAAAGAAGGATGTAAGAAATCCTTACATTCTTCCACTGTTTTAAGACCACTGTTAATTAAGCATTTAGCAGTGATTCTTTCGATATTAAGTTCATTCATGAACTTTTCAATTAAACTCTCATCAAACTCTGGCATATATTAATAAGGGCTGCATTTCTTTTGCAGCCCCTGATTGGTTTTTATTATTGTTTAGCTCCTGCGTATTTAGGTTTGCTTGTTTGTTCTTTTGCTTTGTTCTTCTTTTCTTCTTTATGCTTTGTCCATGCTTGAGATAGAACATAGTATAAAGATGGAGCGATGAACATAGATGAATAGAAACCTGCTAATAAACCAAATACAACTGGTAAAGCAAATTCATTTACTGTAGCTGATCCGAAGATTGCAAATAATACGATAGTAACCATTGTTGTTAAAGTAGAATTTACAGATCTTGTGAATGTTTGTTTTACAGAAGCATCAATTAAACCAGCTTCATCAAACTTAGGTCCAAGCTTCTTAGCATTCTTAATATTTTCTCTTAATCTATCAAATACAACGATTGTATTGTTGATTGAGTAAGCTACGATTGTAATAATTGCAGCTACGAATGAGCTATTTACTTGGATATGGAAGATAATTGTTAATGCTACTAATATTGCAACGTCGTGTGCTAATGCGACAACTGCAGCAATACCGCTCCAAATTTGGAATCTAACAATGATATATACAAGAATAATTGCTAATGATACTGCTAAACAAATTAATGCTGTTTTGATTAATTCAGCAGATGCTGTAGCACCGATATTTGATGTTGAAATCATATCTTCAACATTATCTATGTCAACATTCTTATATTGATCTGTTGTCATTAAAGCTTTAACAATATATTCCTTGATAAGATCGTTTCTATATGTAGATAAAGTATTATCTTCATCGTATGTCTTAGAAACGTTATCATACTTAAATACGATTGCATAATCAGCATCCTTACCTGATGTTTGAGTATAAGTAACCTTTGCTGTAGCTGCATTTGCAGGAACATCTAAAGTTTTATTGTACCTATCCTTATATTCATCAGTCTTTGCATATGCTGATACTTTTTCACCAATTTCAGAATTCTCAATAGCTTCCTTAATTAGTTTTTCATATGAATTATATGTATCACTTGTTAATACTTCATTTCCTAGTGTTACTGTAACTAAAGATCCACCGGCAAAGTCGATACCGATATTCATACCCTTATTTACATCTTTATAAACACCAGCAAAGATACCAAACATAATAGCTGCAAGAAGAACAACTGCAAGTGGAGCTATAATCCAATACTTAATGTTCTTAGAAATCTTGAAATTAATATTCTTTAACTTCTCTAACATATTAGTTACCCTCCTTTACAGTTTCTGCTTGAACATCTACAACTGGGCCTTCCTCTGAACCAGGATTTTCCTCAGCCATAGCCTTAGCATCTCTCTTTAAACCATACCAGTTTGCATTTTCTTCTCTTGTGAATGATAGGATGCAAGCTAATACTAATCTTGTCATTAATAATGATGATAGAAGAGATAAGATGATACCGATAAGTAATGTAATACCGAAGCTCTTTAGAGTAGATGTACCTAAAATAATAAGTACAGCAGCACCGATAATTGTTGTTACGTTACCATCGACAATAGCTCCAAGTGAACGTTTGAAACCTGTTGAGTAAGCAGTAATAATCTTCTTACCTGAAGCATATTCTTCTTTAATTCTTTCGAAAATAATTACATTAGCGTCTACAGCCATACCTATAGATAGAAGAACACCGGCAATACCTGATAGTGTTAATTGTACCCATGGGAATACAGCTAAGAAGAAAATGTATGTTAATGTGTACCACCATAAAGCAATTGATGCAGCAACACCTAATAATCTATATAAAACGATTAGGTAAGCCATGATTAGGATGATACCAACAATACCAGCGATAACACCGGCCTTAATAGCATCAACACCTAATGTTGCTGAGATTGTACTACATTGAGACATCTTTAATGTTAATGGGAATGAACCTGCAGTAATCTTAACTGCTAAGTTATAAGCATCTTCATATGAATAATTACCACTAATTGAACATGAACCAGTAGAAATTACTTCGTTTACCTTTGGTGCGATTAATGAAGAACCATTAATATAAATTGCTAGTTGCTTACCATTTAAAGCTTCTGTTGCTTTAGCAAAGTATTCTGTACCTTTCTTATTGAATTGTAATGCAACTACGTAATAACCTGTTGTTGAATCATATTGAACACCTGCTGCAGATACGAAATCACCTGTTAACTTTTCAGCGATCTTAACACTACCGCTTTCATCGTTTAAAGATAAATCGTTTGTTCCATCAACATATTCCTTAAATTCAAGCTCAGCTGGATCACCGATTAACTTGAAGATTGTTTCTGGATCATCAACATCTGGAATTTCAACACGAATTGTTTCGCCACTTACTGTAACTTGAGCTTCTGTGTAACCCTTATTGAATAATAAAGATTCCATACCAGCTCTTGTACCTTCAACAGCAGCTGCTCTTTCACTGTCTGACATCTTTTGATATGCTTCTGTTGTAGTGTCAACGTCATAAACTGCATATACACCACCGCTTAGGTCAAGACCTAAACTAATAGCTTTTGGGAATGCATTGTAATCATATTTGCCAAATTGTCCATCATCAAGAGAAACAAATGCAAATACTGTTCCTAAAACTATTAATACACATAAGATAGACAAAATCGTTATTGATTTGTACTTTTTCATCTTATTGTGCCTCCTATTTTGCAAAATATTTTATTTATAAATAATAAATATATTATATATATTAGACTATATTAAAGTCAATAATATAAATTTTTAATTTTTTACGCTTCTGGCGCGCCCTCAATTGCTTGAATTGCTAAAGATAAATCCATTCTCTTCTTTTCTAAAGCACATGTTATATCATATGGCGTATTCATAGAACCTGCAAAGTTAATATTGTTTGCACAACAACCGCCTGAGCAGTAGTACTTTGCTGGACAATCTTGACAAGCTGGCTTTTGTGTTACGATATTCTTTGCGAACTTTTCACTAACACTTAAGTCTAGAGACTTATCAAAAACATTTCCCATATAATATTCTTTATTTTCAGCAAATTGGTGACATGGGAATACATCGCCTGTAGGTGTTACAGCAAGGTATTCACAACCAGATCCACAACCTGTCAATCTCTTAACAACACATGGTCCAAGTTCTATATCTATCATGAAATGGAAGAAATTAAACCACTTATCTTTTGTCTTTCTTCTATCTAGATAGATTTCAGCAAGCTTTTCGTACTCTTTTAAGATTTGAGGAACCATTTCCTTCGTAATCTTTAAATCAGGAATATCTGTAACTACTGGTTCCATTGAAATTTGATCAAATCCAGCATCATTTAAGAACTCAACATCTTTTGCAAAATCCAAGTTCTTAGCTGTATATGTTCCTCTTACGTAGTACTCTTTTCCATTACGAGCTTCTTTCATCTTTTGAGCATTTCTTAAAATGACATCAAAAGCACTCTTTCCACTAACCGTTTTTCTAACAGCATCGTTGATATCTTTTCTACCATCGATACTTAAAACGACGTTAGTCATGTTATCATTTAACCACTTGATTTTATCATCAGATAAAAGCACGCAGTTTGTTGTCATAGTAAATGAGAACTTCTTTCTTGTTTCCCCTTCAATTGATCTTGCGTATTCAACAATTTGTTTTACAACATCAAAATTCATCAAAGGTTCTCCACCAAAGAAGTCAACCTCTAAGTTCTCTCTATGTCCAGAATACTTAACCAAATAATCGATCGCATTTTTACCAACTTCAAAAGACATATGTGCTCTTGATCTTGTATGGTATGTACCCTCATCTGCAAAACAGTATCTGCACTTTAAATTACAATCATGGCAGATATGTAAACAAAGAGCTTTAATTTCGCCGATTCTTTTTGATTTTGTGAAAACTGTACATGGAGAATCTAAAACACCCTCTTTAACAAGAGTGTCTAGTTCTGAATTAATCTCATCAATATCGCTTTTATTTAATGAATTTAATTGTTTTAATTGATCCTCATCAAGGTCATGTTCAAAACGATTTTTGGCAATTAAAAAAGTGGCAAAATCTACATTATGTAAACTACCACTTTCACTATCCCACATAAAATAATAAGCTCTATCGTGATAGGTAAAGCTAAAACTATGAGTCATAGAATTCTATAAAATTAAAGTAATGGCTTCTTAACTTGAGTATTTACTCTCTCGTCTTGGTGTTGGCAAGATTGATTTCCTACTGTGCAAGATGTCTTACAAGCTGATTGGCAAGATGATTTGCATTCGCCACATCCGATATTTCCTGTTTTTCTCATTCCGTTCTTAACGATTGTGTTAATATGTGTCATATATAATTCCTCCACGTGAATTTATTTACATATAAATAATATAATAAATGAAATTATATTTCAACCAAAATATTAGTTATAATGGCTTCTTCAAAACACCTAATAACTAATTAATAATCAGCATTATTACAATTTAATCAACGCTACAGGTTTTTCGTTTAGAATCTTTTTTATAATAGAAATCAAACCAATACCGGCAATTAATACAGAATATACAAATACTACCGCAAAATTCCAAACTGTATAATTATATGCATATATTCCTATATTCACATCGCCAAAGGCATATCTCACTAATGGAATTAATGACAATGCTAAAAGATTTGAGAAAATACAAACAATCAAACCTACAATAACAAATATATCGATAATATCCTTCTTACGAGCACCTAAACATGCCATGATAGATATCATTTTGTTATTATCTTTTAAGATATTTGATGCAAAATTCCATAAAATCAAAGTAGTGATTACAGCTAATAAAATACTTATTATTGCAGCTCCAATGTCGGAACCAAATTCTTTATTACTAATCATTTCATCATATTTTTCCCAATATCCATTCACCATTTCATATCTATATGTAGCATTTTCTACAATAAACGATCTATGCAGTTTTATTAACGTATCATAGTCTACATCGTATGAACCACTCAACTTATATTGCAATCCTATAATATCTCCACATTTTTTAGACACAGATTCTCCTAACAAATTATTAACATAAACCACATTAGAATTATAAGTAAATCCTATAATTTTTGGAGAATAGTACCTTGGTGTTTTTTTCTCGTATTCATAGCTTACAAAATACGCAAATACTTCATTATTTGTTAGATAAGACACCCAATCTTCATCATTAATAAAACCATTATGTTGGCTAATAGTGTTTGAACTTAAAAAATCTGTTTTATAATTCATTAAATATTCATAAGGAATTACAACCCCATACGAATCATAATTTGAGTTAATCAACACCGTATCAGCAAGAACCTCAGGGCTTACACCGGACAAATTCTTAACTGTATACTTCTCATAATTTTTATAATTAATACTAATTTTACATTCGTCTAATAATCCATATTTAAAAGAATCACTGTTAAAGATAAGGGCAGTATGAATAGAATTAAGCAATTCCTCCTCTAATCCCCATCCACGTTTTTCTAACTGATTTCTATATTTCAAACGATCTTCTTCATATTTCTCAATAAACTCTATATATGAATCTCTATTTGGTTTTGTATCAACAACACCTACTATTGTGTATACAAATCTATTATCCCCCTCAATTTCTTTTCCAAGCAAATCGCTAGCCGTTGAAACATCAATTTCTTTTCCAAGAAGATCGTTCATACCAAACATTCTAAACAAGTCTAACATAGCACTTGAGACCATAACTTCATTATTATATTCAGGATATTTGCCACAAACTATTTTGTATCCATATACTTGCAAATCTTTCTCACTCATTGCACATTTAGTCATATAGGATTCTTCAAAAATATCAAGAAAACCATATGCACAATAATGTACTGGCAATTTTACATCCGATAAATATAATTTTATATAATCACTGCCTATTCTTTCTTCTAAATCATTCACTTCTTTATATGTAATTATGTGCCCATCTGGATAGTCTATATATGGTCGATAATCATACATTGCTGATTTTCTTATAACTACACTATCAATTCCATTGTTTTCACATGCAGTTATAAATTGCTTATCTGCATTATTGAACCCAGCGGCAAAATACATACTCATAAATCCTAAAGTGAACATCATAAATAACAGAATTAAGACGAATTGCACAGGTCTTTTAATCATCCCCTTAAATGCAATTTTAAGTTTTCGTAAGTAACTAAAACCTTTAGGTTTATTGTAAGTAAAGTCGCTAATTGTAGGCACAGAAGACTTTACAGAATCATTATTAGAAGTTACATGTCCATTATCTAGTTCAACAACATCATCCGCGTAATTCTTTGAAAGTTTTGAATCTTGAGTAAAAACAATAACACAGCAGTCTTTAGACAATTCTTTCAAGTAATCCAACACTTCTTCCTTTGAATCTTTATCTAGACCCGCTACGGGCTCATCCGCAAGAATTATCCTTGGATTCTTAATTACAGCTCTTGCTATAGATACTTTCTTTTTTTGAGCAAGCGAAAGATTTGAAACTTTTGTTGATACTTGAGAAGATAATCCCAATTTATCTAGAATATCAACAATCTTCTTCTTATTAAATTCTCCTCTAGAATCTAAAGCGATTTTAACATTGTCGTAAACGCTCGCGTTATCGATTAACATATCATCTTTAAACATATAACCAATATATGAATCTCTATAACTGCATAATTCTTTATCGGAAAAAGTTCTAATATTCTTATTATCTACAAATACATTTCCAAAATATGTATCATCAATGCCACCAACAATATTAAATAGTGTTGTCTTACCACAGCCGCTATCACCTGTTATAAATAGCATTCCTTTATCTAAAATATCAATTGAAACATCACAAAGAGCTTCAACTCTCTCATTATTTTTTGAACGATATGTTTTATAAATATTTTTTATGGAAATCATATAAACCAAGCCTCCTTTTCTAGCCATATAAATTATAATTCCTTTAAAAATCATTAGTCAATACAGCCAATATATATGTATATGAATTCTACAAAAAAAATAAGGCAACCCTCACGGATTACCTTAATTCATTCTTAAAATATCAAATTAGTCTAATTTTTCATTTGATTTAATAACTGGTTCATCATTAACTGTAGCTGTTGGAGCTACATCGTCTAATGCTTGTTCCTTTTGTGGTTCTACTGTTTGGCCAGCAGCATTTACTGACATTGTTGTATATACAGCATTTCTATCGATTGTAACACAAGCTGACTTGTCGCCCTTTGCAGAAATATCGATAACCATTGTATTTGTAGCCATATCCATAGATACGATTTCACCGATGAAACCACCGATTGTCTTAACCTTTGTACCTACATGTAGGCTATCCATCATTTTTTGAGTTTCTTTTTGTCTCTTTCTTTGTGGGATGATACTCATAGCTAACATACCTACAAGAAGTACACCCATAACTATTAACATTGTATATTGTTGATCTAATGATAATAATGCGTCAAACATAATTAATTTCTCCTTTTTCTTCTTGTCATCTTAGGATAACACCTTTTTAATAATATATTAATAAGCACATAATCGCAAGTAAAATAATTTACGAGCCTTATACATTCCTATTTAGACAAATTAGCTTCTTGCTTTTTGCCACCATGGCCCCATGTATATTTTTCAGTAAATTCCTTGTAGAAATCTAAGAATCTATCTTCCCAAATAGCCTTTCTAATATCTTCCATTAATCTTGTTAAGAATCTAGTATTATGAATAGATAATAATTCACCACCTAAGATTTCATCTGCATTGATTAAGTGTCTAATATATGCTCTTGAGAAGTTTTGACAACAATAGCAGTCGCATCCTTCTTCAACTGGTCTAAAGTCTTCTTTATATGCGCCGTTTCTTACAGTTAAATTACCTTCTCTTGTAAGAGCTGTTCCATTTCTTGCAATTCTGGTAGCAAGAACACAGTCGAACATATCTATTCCTCTCATTACGCCCTCAACTAGGCAATCTGGAGAACCTACGCCCATTAAATATCTTGGTTGATCTTCTGGATAGAATGGTCTTAAGAAATCTAATATGTCATACATAACTTCTTTTGGTTCACCAACAGATAGTCCGCCAATTGAGAAACCACACTTAGCATATTTAAGTGTTTCTTCAATACTCTTTTGTCTTAAGTCTTTATACATATTACCTTGGACAATTGGAAATAACATTTGATCTTCTCTTGTCTTATGCTTATAACATCTGTCTAACCATTTCAAAGTTCTTTCCATAGCTCTTTTTGATGTATTGTAATCAGCATGACCTTCTGTACATTCATCAAAAGCCATAATAATATCTGCACCAAGTTTTTGCTCAACATCAATAGCAAGTTCTGGTGTCATAAATAATTTCTTTCCATCGATATAAGAAGAGAAATGAACACCTTCATCAGTTATCTTATTCATCTTAGATAAAGAGAAAACTTGGAAACCGCCAGAGTCTGTTAAAATTGGCTTATGCCAATTCATAAACTTATGAAGGCCACCAGCTTTAGCAACTAAATCTTCACCAGGTCTTAAGAATAAATGATAAGTATTTGCCAGAATAATAGAGGCCTTGCAATCTTCATCTACAACTTTTGGTGTTAATGATTTAACTGAGGCGTTAGTGCCAACTGGCATATAAACAGGAGTATCAATTACACCATGAGGTGTATATAATCTTCCTACTCTTGCTCCTGATTGTTTACAGGTATGTAATACTTCGTATCTAAATTGTTCCATAATCTTAAATTAACAAAGTCGCATCACCAAATGAGAAGAATCTATATTTCTCTTTTACTGCTATATCGTACATTCTTAAAGTCTCCTCACGACCTAAGAATGCAGAAACAAGCATTATTAATGTGGATTCTGGTAAATGGAAATTTGTTATTAATCCTTTTACTACTTTGAATTTATATCCTGGGAAAATAAATATATTTGTGTCTCCCTTGAATTCTTTAACATGACCATTATCATCAGATACAGATTCAACGACTCTTACAGATGTTGTTCCAACGCAAATAACTCTTCTTCCTTCATCAACAGCCTTATTAATAATATCTGCTGTTTCTTTTGTAATTTCATAAGATTCTGTATGCATTTTATGGTCTTGAATATTTTCTTCTTTAACTGGCCTAAATGTTCCAAGTCCAACGTTTAGAGTTACATGTGCAATGGTTACACCCTTTTCCTCAACTTTCTTTAAAAGTTCTTTTGTGAAATGAAGACCAGCTGTTGGAGCTGCAGCAGAACCTAGTCTATCTGCATAGATTGTATTATATCTAGATTTATCCTCTAACTTCTTTGTGATATATGGAGGAAGAGGCATTTGTCCAATTCTATCTAGAATATCTTCAAATACGCCATCAAAAGAGAATTCAATAAACCTGATTCCCTCATCTGCGTATCCTACAACTTTTCCTCTTAGTTCATCTGAAAATACGATTTCAGTACCTATTTTTAATTTCTTTGCAGGTCTTGTAATACATTCCCAAGTTTTATAATCTTGTCTTTTTAAAAGCAATACTTCTGTATTCTTTTCTTTTGTTACCTTATCTCCAACTCTAGTTCCATATATTCTTGCAGGCATAACTTTTGTATCGTTAATAACTAATACATCTCCTGCTTTTAAATAATCGATTACATCATAAAAGTGTTTATGTTCAATTTCATGAGAATCTTTATGGTAAACAAGCAGTCTAGAATGATCTCTAGGCTCCATTGGAGTTTGTGCTATTAATTCTTTTGGTAAATCATAATAAAAATCATGAGTTTCCATCTATTTATCCTCACTATCTAAATCCATAGAAAGTTGCTCTACATAATGTGGCACTTTTCTACCTAGATGCTTATAAGCATCAGGAAGGCATATTCTACCACGTGGAGTTCTTGCTATAAAAGTAATTTGCATTAAATATGGTTCATACATATCCTCGATAGTATTAACATCTTCGCCTACTGCAGCAGCTAAAGTATCTAGGCCTACTGGACCACCATTAAATTTATCTATCATTATCTCTAGAATTCTTCTGTCAATTACATCAAGACCGAATTCATCGATTTCAAGCCTATTTAAAGATAAATCAGTTATTTGCTTATCTATAATTCCATTACCTTCGATTTCAGCAAAGTCTCTAATTCTCTTTAATAATCTATTTGCTATACGTGGTGTACCTCTAGATCTTTTAGCCATTTCAAGAGCACCATCTTCGTCAATAGCGATATTTAAAACTTTTGCTGAGTTCTTAATAATAGTAGATAGTTCCTCATTTGTATACATTTCAAGTCTAAATTGAACGCCAAATCTATCTCTAAGTGGAGAGGATAAAGAACCTGCTTTTGTTGTAGCCCCAACAAGAGTAAACTTTGGAACTGGAAGTCTTGTCATATTAGCAAGAGGACCTTTACCCCATACCATATCAATTGCAAAATCTTCCATTGCAGAATATAACTTTTCTTCTACTGATTTATTTAATCTATGAATTTCATCAATAAATAAAACTTCGCCTTCTTGAAGTCCTGTTAATATTGCCGCTAAATCCGCAGCAGTATTTAAAGCTGGGCCTGACGTAACTTTAATTGAAGTTCCCATCTCGTTTGCAACGATATTTGCAAGTGTAGTTTTACCAAGACCTGGAGGACCATATAAAAGAATATGATCTAAAGGTTCTCCTCTTTTCTTTGCAGCTTTAATATAGACTTTTAGATTTGCTTTTACTTTTTCTTGTCCAATGTAAGACTCAAGAGTCTTGGGACGTAAAATATTTTCACTATCCGCATCTTGAATAGTTTCCATAGAAGACATAAATCTTTCTTCTTTATTGAAATCCATTAACGCATACTCCTTAGAACTAATCTAATTAAGTCTTCAAGTGTATCAGCATCTTTTCTACATTCAGCAACTCTTCTTGTAGCTTCGCCCTTTGTCATCCCTAATGAAGCAAGAGCAAGAACGGCATCTTGAGATAACTTATCTTGAGCTTTATGAATTGGAGAAATATCATCTGTCATTGAATCAATATCTTCTTCTTCAAGCTTTTCTTTTAATTCCATGATTATTCTCATAGCAGTTTTCTTACCGATACCTTTAACTTTTGCAAGCGCCTTATAATCCGAATTAACGATATTTAAAGCTAATGTCTTTGGATCAATAGAAGATAAAATAATAAGAGCTGTTTTTGGGCCAACACCAGAGATTGATGTCAACTTTAAGAACATACCCTTTTCTTCTTTTTCATAGAAACCATATAGTTTGATTGTGTCGTCAGTAACTTTTACTGTTGTGTAAATAGTAATTTGTTTTCCAACTTCTCCAAGTTTTTGTAATGTGTTGTTAGAAACTAAAACATCATAACCGATGCCATTGCACTCAACGACTAATCTTCCCTCTTCTATATATGCTACTTTACCTGTGATTGAATAATACATACGTAATTATATTAAAATATTAAAGAAATAAAGTCAATGAAACTAAGGATTAGACATTGAATAATTGAGGCCTATATTCTATAATAATTTTAATAATAAAATTAACAAAGGGAGTCTATTTATATGAAAAAGTGGCTAAATGAATTTAAGACATTTATTTCTCGTGGAAGCGTAATGGACCTTGCTGTTGGTACTATTATTGGTGGTGCTTTTACTGCAATCGTTACTGCTCTATCTAATGGTATTTTAAAACCATTGATCAATACTATAATCTACTACTGCGCAGGTGGAAATACAGAAGCTCTATCTTCTATGTATAGCGTTCTTGTCGGAGTTTACAAAATAGACGAAGCTACTGGTTCTCAAGTATTAGATTTAGCAAATTCTGTATATATTGACTGGGGTGCTTTTATCTCTGCAATTATAAACTTCATCTTAATCGCTATAGTTCTATTCCTTATCGTTAAAGCATTTAATACTGTTAAAACCGCAAACTCAACAATTACAGATAAGAAAAAGATTCTACAAGTTAAGATTGATAAAGGCATTAAGTTAACAAAGAAAGAAGAAAAGATGAAAGCAGAAATCGAAGCTGCTGAAGCTGAAGAAGCTGCTAAGAAAGCTGAGGAAGAAGCAAAGGCTGCTGAAGAAGCTAAGAAGCCAACCCAAGAAGAATTACTTGCTGAAATCCTTGCAGAATTAAAAAAGAAAAACAAATAACTTTTTGTTTATAACAAAATAGGGAGTAAATGCTCCCTATTTTTCTACTTTGAAAATCTCTTTTTAATATCTTCTATACACTCAAAGAATTTATACATATCACAATGAGGATTATGTTTTATCTTTTCTTTATATTTGCCCAGTTTCGCATCTATACTTAATGCATAATTTATAGCATCTTTTCTATTACCTGGAATATCTTTTTCATTAGTAATATTTCCAGGGGTATATCCTTTTATAATCTTTTTGAGTGCCTCTTTTACTGATTTACTATCTTTAAATACTAGACCCGATTTTTTAGAATACATTAAAAACCAAATTTCGAATGTTGGATTTGATGTAATCAGTTCAACATCATTCTTTTTGCATTTATCCAGTATTTTCATAATATGATCTACTTGGATATCACTTAAATCAACATCAACAAGCAAGAATACTTTATCCCCAAAATCTCTAGGCGATATTGCTTCTTCTTGCATATATTCGATTAATTCATCAAGCATTCCCTCTGGGTCTGTTTTATTCCCAGTAGCTTTTCTGATATTAATCACATTTCTTTCATTAAAACTCTTTAAATAGTTACTCTCTGTAATTCCCTCTCCCTTTATAAGAATTATCGGAGCCCTTTCTCTAGTCTTAGTATTCTTACTCCTCATTCTAATCTCCTAAATCTATATATGGAATTGCACCATATCTACCATTTAAATAATTCTTTAATCTCCTATCATCTTTTCTTATCTTAAATTCATCAAGTGAATAAATTTCCGATATTCCTGTCTTATAATCTTTATCAGCAAACCAATATTGATCTCTTCTCAACTTATTACTGTTTAGCAACAACAAATTATGTGTACTAAATATCAATTGGCTATTGTATTTGTTTATTTCTTTATCATTGAACAACTTGATTATGTATTCTATTATTGATGGATGTAAACTCTTTTCTATTTCATCTACAACAAGAACTCTACTGCAGTCAAATGCCCTTTTTAATTTTGGAATTAAATGGAAGATGTTTTGAGTACCATTTGATTCCTTTAATAAATTTAGCGAATACTCTTGGATTTCACCATTCTCATTTTCTATTTCATGCTTCATTTGAACTTCTAGTTGCTGAATAGGAACAAGCACACCTGCTGGACCACCTATACGAGCAGCATCAACTTGCACCTCGTGTACTTTAATAGAATAATCAGTAATCTGAAAATCAGCTTCCTTAAGAACCTTCAATGCAAATTCTTTTAAATCCTTATCGTCTCTTTTATAACTTATTAAACTATCCGATGGAGTATTTGGTAGATGCTCAAAACTGCTATATGTGTCAATTCCTTCCATAAACCAATCAAACACAGGCTTTGTTTTACTATAGTTCCAATTAGTAGCAGTTGATAAAAACAATTTGTTATCAGTATTTTTCTTCAAAATCTCTGTTAATTGTTTTTGATCTTCCGTAATAAACTTATACTCATTTACATTTTCTCTAGCGAAAACAGTAGTAGGTTTTTGAGAATAATATGCAACCAATTTTTCTGATACTATTTTTGTTTCATCATATGCAAAACTATAGATATATTTTACCGAATCAATAAGTATAATAAATTCAAATTCAATTAAATCATCTTTCTTGTCAGTTTTGTTTTCAAATGCAAATGGATCGTAATATACATTTTTTGTACCAGGCTGATTAATATTAGAATTTCTAACCATCATTATAGCCGCAGTAAAAGCACGCATAAAATTTGATTTACCGGAAGCGTTTGGACCAAACATCGAAGCTACTTTCAACACTTCACCTGCTGATGTAGAAAAATAGTTATTTTCTAATTCATCACCAACACCTTTTTCCATTGAAAAAGTTGTTTTATTCTTAAATGATTTAAAATTGTTTATACTAAATTCTAGTAACATACAAATTCTCCTAGTAGTTCAAATATACAACTATTAAAAGAGAATATCAAGAATATTTATAAATATTTTTCTAATTTATGTGATTTTTTTACAAATTTTGCAATAATAATTTATTTTCTATATTGTTCACCAATTCTGAATTGATTAGCAAACAAATTACTTTTAGTATGAGTAAGTGCAAGAGCTAAAGCATCTGCAGCATCATCTGGCTTTGGAATAGAAGCTAGATTTAAATATTTAGAGACCATATATTGAATTTGCTTCTTCTCTGCTTTACCATAACCGGTCATTGTCATTTTAACTTGAAGCGGAGTATATTCAAATAGATTTGGACATTTATTTAAACAAGCAAGTAATACTACACCTCTTGCTTGAGCTACGTTAATACCCGTTGTTGTATTAGTATTAAAGAATAATTCTTCAATAGCAACAGCATCTGGCTTGAATTTATCTAATATAGCATTCATGCCTTCATAAATCTTTTGTAATCTAACAGGAATTGTATCTTCTTTTGGAGTATTAATAACACCATAGTCAACCACTGTAGATTTTCCCTTTTCTACAGATATAACACCATATCCTACAATGGCTAAACCTGGGTCTATTCCTAAAACTATCATTATTGTCTAACTTGTCCGTTTCCTACAATGATGTATTTTTCACTTGTTAATTGTTTTAAAGCAAGAGGACCTCTTGCATGTAATTTTTGTGTAGAAATGCCTATTTCGGCCCCAAAACCAAACTCAAAGCCATCTGTAAATCTTGTAGATGTGTTTACATATAAGCATCCTGTGTCTACTTTCTTCTTAAAGATGTCTATAACTTTTTCATCTGTAGCAATAATAGCGTCTGAGTGTTTTGTATTATTTGCATTGATTTGATCAATAGCTGCTACATAGTCATCTACAATAGAAACAGTAAGAATATAATCTTCATGTTCTTTCTTATATTCTTCTTCATCACAAAGTTGAGCTCCTGGAACTAAATCGCAAATCTCTTGGTTACCATTAATTACGCAACCATCTTTTACCATTCTTACAACAAGTTGTGGAATCTTATTTGCAATTGCTCTATCTACTAATAATTGCTCTAATGCGTTACAAGTAGATGGTCTACTCATTTTGGCATTATAGATAACTTTTTCAGCTAATGCTAAATCTGCACTTTCATGAATGTACATATGGCAGTTACCACCTGATGAAGCAACAACTGGCATTGTAGCATTTTCTAGTACGAATTTCTTTAATCCATTGCCGCCTCTTGGAATAACGACATCAATACAATCACCTTGTTTTAATAGTTCTTGTGTTGATTCACGAGTTGTATCGTCAATAAAACATACGATATTCTCGTCATAGCCATTATCCTTAAGTGCTTTTGCAACGATTTCATGTAAAACTCTGTTAGAATTTATAGCTTCTTTTCCGCCACGAAGAACTACACAGTTACCACTCTTTAAACATAAAGCAGCAACATCAATTGTTACGTTTGGTCTAGATTCATAAATAACGCCGATTGTTCCTAGAGGAACTCTAACCTTCTTGAACATTAAACCATTCTTTGTAGTCCATTCGTCTGTAATTTCTCCAATTGGATCTGGAAGTAATGCAACTTGTCTTACACCTTCAACCATTGTATTAATTCTAGAATCATTTAAAGTTAAACGGTCTATCATGGATTCAGATAAAACACCTGTTGCATTTGCAATATCGATTTTATTCGCAGAGTAAATTTGCTCTTTAGCGTCTAAAATAGCAGAAGCAATGCATTCAAGCATTGCATTCTTCTCTTGAGTTGTAGCTGCAGCTAATTGAAATGCAGCCTTTCTTGCTTTTAAACAAATTTCTCTAACTGTTGACATTAATTAGTCCTCTTCCTCTTGTTCGAATAAAATACCATTATGATATACGTTTTGAACGTCATCATCTTCTTCAAGCATATCGATTAATCTTTGAACCTTAGCTGTTTGTTCTTCATCAAGTTCAATTGTATTTGATGGAACTCTAGAAACTTCAGCAGAAACGATCTTGATTGAAGAATCCTTTTCAAGAGTTTCTCTAACTTGTGAGAAATTAGCAACACTTGTTCTGATTTCGAAAACGTCTTCATCAGCGATAACGTCATCAGCGCCAGCATCAAGAGCTGTCATCATGATTTCGTCCTCATCATGGCCTTCTGCTTCAATAATAATAACGCCCATTGTGTCGAACATATAAGATACGCAACCACTAACACCTAGTGAACCACCGCACTTATCGAAATACATTCTAACGTTACCAACTGTTCTATTAACCTTATCTGTTAATGTATCTACTATCATAGCTACGCCACATGGAGCATATCCTTCATATGTGTTTTCTACGTAGTTTACTGCATCACCATCACCAGCAGCCTTTTTAATACCTCTGTTGATATTATCATTAGGCATATTAGCAGCCTTAGCTTTAGCGATAACATCTCTTAATTTTGCGTTATTTGCAGGATCTGGACCGCCAGCTTTAACTGCTACAGCGATTTCTCTACCGATTTTCGTAAAAACGTTAGCACGAGCAGCGTCGTTCTTACCCTTCTTCATTTGAATATTGTGCCATTTGCTATGTCCTGACATAAAAAAATCTCCTTTAAACTATCTATACCCTCTTATTATATATAAATATACACGAGAATATCAATTATTTTCTAAATGTTAGTTGGTATAGTGCAACAGATAAAGCAACAGCTGCATTTAAAGATTCAATATCCCCAACCATAGGTAAAGATATTAATTTATTGCACTTTTCTTTTAAAAGTTGAGATACTCCATGTGCTTCATTTCCAACAACTAAAGCGAATGGAGTTGGCATGTCTAAATTATCAAAAATATCACTGCCATGCATATCTAAAGTAACTAAGTTATAGTCCTTTAAATTTGCAAAAATCTCATCATAAGTAGAGTTTATTATATTAACTCTAAATAGACCTCCCATAGATGATCTAACAACTTTTGGAGAGGTGTAATCAACAGTGTTAATTGCAAAGATTGTTTTAACCCCACAAGCAACACATGTTCTAATAATAGTACCCATATTACCAGGGTCTGAAACTCCATCAAGAACAACAACATTACCCTCTTTTTCAAATGGTTTTGTAACCAATTTAACAACACACAAAATACCACAAGGAGTTTGTGTGTCAGATAATGCTTTCATAACCTTTTCATCAACAAGATAAACAATACTATCGTCGTACTTATTTACTATATCTTCGAATTGAGATAATTTATCTTTTTCAACAAATAAACTCAAAACATCTACACTTTTTGGTAAATCCTTGATAATATTTGCACCTTCAACGACAAATTGACCTAAAGAATATCTACTAGACTTATCTTTAAGCTCTTTAACTTGTTTTATTATTTGGTTTGATGTTGATGTAATCTCTTTCATTTTCTTTTTAAAAAGGCAACCTATTTCGAGGTTGCCTTAATAATTCGCTAAATTATTATTAAGCTTTAGCCTTTTCACAAAGATCTGAAAAAGCCTTTGGATCAGAAACTGCTAAATCAGCTAAAACCTTACGATTTAAGTCGATGCCGTTCTTCTTTAATCCGTGCATTAATGTGCTGTAGTTCATGTTGTTCATTCTAGCAGCTGCATTGATACGAGCGATCCATAATTGTCTGAAATCTCTCTTCTTTCTTCTTCTTCCAGCAAATGCATAATTGCCAGACTTCATAACTGCTTGACGTGCAACTCTATATAATTTTGACTTAGCACCAAAGTAACCCTTGGCTTGCTTCATTATTTTTCTACGCTTCTTAACTGCGTTAACTGCTCTCTTAATTCTCATAGTCTATGTCCTCCAATTAGATTAAATCCTTAATTGTCTTCTCTTGTGTAGAGTCAACATATGCTGTTTTTCTTAGAGAACGCATTCTCTTTGAATTCTTCTTTGTTAAGATGTGTCTTCTGTTCATCTTAGCTCTTTTAATCTTGCCACTTCCTGTTAATCTGAAACGCTTTTTAGCGCCGCTCTTTGTCTTTTGCTTAGGCATGGTCTAAACCTCCAAATTTTATACTATATTTATTTTTTTACAACTATTGGAACCAACATCATTGAGATTTCTCTACCTGTTATTGTTGGCTTTACGTCTACTTGTGCTACATTTTGTAACATCTCAGCAAACTTATCCATATTTCTCATACCAAGTTCAGGTCTTGCGTTTTGTCTACCCTTAAGTCTTATTGAAACTTTAACCTTGTTACCTTCTTCAATGAACTTTGTAGCTTGCTTAGCTCTTGTGTTTAAGTCACCTACATCGATAACTGCAGAAAGCATAACTTCTTTAATCTTAACGACTTTTTGGTTCTTCTTATTTTCTTTTTCTCTCTTCATCATGTCATATTTATACTTTGAATAATCCATGATCTTACATACGAATGGTTCTACAGAAGAGCTCATTAAAACTAAGTCTTTGTTTTTCTCATCAGCAACAGCTTGAGCATTCTTAATTGGCATTACACCAAGTTGTGTACCGTCTTCGTCAATTAACTTAACTTCCTTTGTTCTAATTTGTTCGTTAATAAGTAGTTCTTTAATAAGTGTGTCCTCCTGCCTTAAAGGCTAAAAAAATATGGGCAACAAAGTATACTTGTTGTCCATAGAAAATTACTAATTCTATATACCGTATCGAGCCCAATTGCTGACAGGTGAGACAAAGTCTACTTCATTTGCATTAGTATAATAACAAACTCGTTTATATTATGTCAAACGAAAATAATCGTTATTTTATTAGGTATTTATATAATTATGGGCCTGAAAAATAATCAAGCCCATTTATTTAATTAATCTAGTTTAAATGTTGATACATCTTCATTTACACGTTTAACGAAAGCATCAAAATCCATCTTTCCTAAATCACCTTCGTTTCTACGTCTTACAGCAACAACATTTTCATCCATTTCTTTATCACCTACTACTAGGATATATGGAATCTTTTCCATTTGAGCTGATCTAATCTTATAACCAAGAGTTTCATTTCTTGTATCTGATTCTGCTCTAATACCAACAGCAGCAAGCTTTCTTACTAAATCGTTACAGTAATCAGCAGATCTATCTGTTAAAGCTAAGATCTTTGCTTGAACTGGAGCGCACCATACTGGGAATGCACCAGCAAACTTTTCAATCATTAAAGCCATTGTTCTTTCATAGCAACCAATAGATGTTCTATGGATAATATAAGGTCTAACCTTTTCACCATTTTCATCAATATAGTACATATCAAATCTTTCAGCTTCGAACATATCTACTTGAATTGTGATTAATGTATCTTCTTTACCATATACATTCTTAACTTGGATATCTAGCTTTGGTCCATAGAATGCAGCTTCACCAATACCTGTTGAATACTTAACGCCTAGGTGGTTAAGAAGATTTTCCATTGTAGATTCAGCCTTTGCCCAAACTTCTGGTTGTTGAATATACTTAACCTTATCATTTGGATCCCATCTTGAGAATCTATATGATACGTCATCAGCAAGACCTGTAATCTTTAACATGAATCTAGCAAGCTCTAAACATTGCTTGAATTCTTCTTCAAGTTGATCTGGTCTTAAAATTAAATGACCTTCTGAAATTGTGAATTGTCTTACACGAATTAAACCATGCATTTCACCTGATGATTCATTTCTAAATAATGTAGATGTTTCACCATATCTGCAAGGTAAATCTTTATAAGATTTAAGGTCAGCTTTATATACCATGTATTGGAATGGACATGTCATTGGACGAAGAGCATAAACTTCTTCATCTTTAGTTTCATCACCTAGAATAAACATACCATCTTGATAGTGATCCCAGTGACCAGATAACTTATATAGGTCTGACTTTGCCATATAAGGAGTTTTTGTTCTCATATAGCCACGTCTTTCTTCTTCATCTTCAACGAATCTTGAAAGAATTTGGAATAACTTTTGTCCCTTTGGCATTAATAAAGGAAGGCCTTGTCCAATATATTCATTTGTTGTGAAGATCTTTAATTCTCTACCAAGTTTATTATGGTCTCTCTTCTTAGCTTCTTCTTGCATTTGTAAGAAATCTGCTAAATCTTGTTTGTTATCAAAAGCTGTACCATAAATTCTTGTTAACATCTTATTCTTTTCAGAACCTCTCCAGTAAGCACCTGTGATGCTTAATAGTTTGAAAGCCTTGATATAACCTGTTGATGGAATATGTGGACCTGCACATAAATCAACAAAATCGCCTTGCTTATAGAATGAAATAACGGCATCTTCTGGAAGATCATTAATAAGTTCTACCTTATAATCTTCACCAAACTTCTTCATATAAGCAATAGCTTCATCACGAGGAAGTTCAAATCTTTCCAATGGATAATTAGCCTTAATAATCTTCTTCATTTCTTGTTCGATAGCTTCAAGATTTTCAGTTGTAATTGGAGTCTTAAAATCAATATCATAATAGAAGCCATCGTCAATAGCTGGGCCAATAGCCAATTTAGATGTTGGATAAATTGTCTTAATTGCTTGAGCTAAAATATGAGATGTAGTATGACGGTATAATTTTTTACCTTCCTTGTCTTGGAAAGTTACAAATTCGATTTCATGGTCTTTACCATCTAATTTTGAACGCATTTCTACAAGATTACCATCAACCTTGGCAGCTAAGGCGTTCTTAACTTCATTGTCCTTTGCAATTTCAAAAAGTGATGCTTCATTTGCATATTCTTTTTGAACACCATTAATTTTAATAATCATTTTTTTAATCCTCCAATATATAAAAAAATCCTTATGCCTTGCGACATAAGGACGAAAATTTTCGCGGTTCCACCTTATTTATAGATTTCTCTATCTCTTCATTTACATCTAACGCGATGCGACGGCTTTTTCAAGTGGTGGTACTATTATTAGTTATTTTACATCTTCTCAGCTACCGATGTTCTCTGTATAAACTCGCTAATAAAGCTTGTCCTCTTGTGTGATTATTCACTTGCTATATGTATTAACTATTTTAATTATTCTTTTATAAAAAGTCAATCAAATCTTCATTAACTACACTTGTGTCTCAAATATTGTTATATAAATTTCACTGCACGCATTGCCGTAAGTAACAGAATCCGTACCTGTATATCTAACTACTGCTGTCAAATCGCCTAAAAGCACTGCCCATGTGTAAGTTTTTGTTCCATCTTCGTTTTGAACAATCTTTTCAAACTTTGTGGCTTTCTTTCCATCTTGTTTTACAAGATCCCAAGCATCAGCCTCTTCACACACAAGCAAGAAAGCTAATCTTGCATCTGCTGTTGTTTGATGATCAATTATTTCACACTCTGGAATTGAAGCATAAGATTGAACTCCACGACGGAATTTAATATATTTTTCATCTCTATACTTAAATTGCATATTTAGAGAAACTGGATTAATAAGAGTTGTTACATAGTCATTATATTCATTAGCTTCGTATATTTGAACATTAGATCCAAATCCATATAGATCCTTATACCAGCCATATATTTTCATTAATGAATCATGTTCTGCGGTTGGATCATATACTTTATCTACTATTAATTCTTTTTGAGATTTGTATGAATTACCGCCAGTAACAGTTGGCGAACTAGCTTTAGATATATCATACATATTTCCATAGATATCTGATTTTCTATTTAAATCTACGTTTAAGCTATTAATAGAAAACTCGAAATTAGTAATTAAATACTTTGCTAAAGATTTAAATACTTGTCTATCTAAAAGTGAAATCCAAGATTTTAATAAGTATTTAACACTTGAATGCGAACCTGTCATCTTATCAAATATAATAAACTCATTTTGCTCTTCAACACCGGATACTCCACTGTCTTCTACGACACCAGATTGACCTTCAATAATCTCGTTGGTATTAATTGTATATTCGGAATTATATTGTTCTGACAAGTTTAAATCCTTGTTAAAAACTGAATATATCGAATAAGCATAACCGATACCATTTTTATCTAGATAAATCGTATTATTGAACACATCGCTATTCATAAATGAATAGATAGCTACGCTTGCTAAATCATACTTCTTTACATCATCTAAAGCATAATCTTTATTTAGATATTTTACAGCAATGATTGTAGATTCTACTCCAAGGCCCTTAATATAAACACTTGAATCCAGTACAACATAATGTGTTAATTCATCGTTACTTAATGTACCATTTTCAAGCACATTATCTACGATTGATGTATAAACTGTTTCTGTTGAAACTGGATCATAATGCACTTCTATATCTACTTCTTTTTCGCGAACATGAACAGGATCGTCTTTATGAAGAGCAAATGCTATTGTTGAAACACCAAAAACGAATAAAATAATAAGTGCTGAAATACCAGCAAAAATCATAGATTTTTTAGCTGATTTCTTATTGACATCTTTTTTAATTGCTTTAAAATCTATCTCTGCCTTACAGCGTGGACAAGTAGTAGATGCTGCTTTTTTATCAACATCAATAATAATCTTTCCGCACTTTGGACACTTGATATTCATTTAATTCTCCACTTATTTAATTTTACTTATTTATATATAAAAAAACAACCCCATAGGTCTTCACTTTAGGGGTTGAATGTAAATACTAAATAAAATATCACTAATTAAACATATGTCTTGCGCAATCTGCAATTATTCTTGCACATTCTTCAACACTAAGAGCAGTAGATAAACATAGGTCATAATTTGCTGAGAATCCCCACTCTTCTTCTGTGTAATAGTTATAATAATTAGCACGACGTTTATCCATTTGGCGAAGCACTTTTTTCACCTTTTCTTGAGGAACTCCATAGTATTTAACAGCACGTTTTTCTCTTAATTCTTGAGGAGCAGATATAAATACATTTAATACGTTTTTATGGTCTCTTAAAATGTAATTTGAACATCTACCAACAACCACACAACTTTCTTCATTAGCTAGTTTTTCTATAGTTCTAAATTGCGCATTTGCTACAGATTGAGAAGGAGTTGAAACAACAAATGGATCTGCACCACCCATATATGAGAATATGCCATCTCTTTTTTCATCATTATCTTTTATGAAACTCTCACAAAAGCCAAAGTCTTGTGCAACCTTAGATAACAATTCATTATCATAGAACTTAATACCTAACTCCTCTGCAACAAGTTTCCCAACATACCTGCCGCCTGAGCCATATTGTCTACCAATTGTAATAACATAATTCATAAAAGTTTCCCCCTTCTATTTCTTAGATTATTATCTTAAGATAATCTATGCTTTATTTTTCTCTTCCTCAGTCTTATTGTCTTTATCTAACAATTTTGCTTGTCCTTGTTTTTTATCTACTTTCTTTGGTGCTTTTTCAAAGAATTTTAATCCTTTCTTTTTCTTAACAAAGTATATAATTACTACAGCAATTACACCACCAACTAAAGCGAATGGGAATACGTAAATTATAACAAATAGTAGTCCCTTTAAGAATCTACCAAATGCTTCCCAAGAACCGCTTACTGCACCTGTAAATTCACTAGCAAATGTTGGATCTTCTTCATAATAATTTTGGTTAAAATATACTCTTATTGTGCTATATTCTATTTGTTGATCTATATTGTTCTTTCTATATTCATATTTTGCAATTTCAGTTTCTACTTCAGATAATGCTTTAGTAATTGATAATAATTCTTCCGTGTCTGTTGCAGTAGAAATCATATTATTATATGAAGTTCTTAAAGCATACAATGAATCTAATTTCGCTTGAATATCATGGTAATTAAGTGTTACATCCTCTGATGTAACTTCAATATTACCTACACTTCCTTGTTGCTTTATTTCCTCTAAAAATGTTTGTAAACGAGAAGATTTAACACGATAAACAATATTTCCGCTTGTTTTATCTATACTTTGGCTATCTATCCATTCATCCTCTTGCAATTTTGAATTAATAGCAGTGATTGTTTTTTGAACATCATCTGTATAAACACTAACATAAGCTTTATAAATAATCTTTCTATTGCTTATTGCTGAACTTTGATAAACATCCGTAGATACAGAAGTATTATTTGAACCAGAAGTAGGATTATAAGCATCTCCTGAGGAATTGCCAGCGTCACATCCTGTATAAACTAGCATAATAGCAATTAGTGAAACTAATACTAAAGCAATTAATAGTACACTTCTTTTAGTCTTATCCATAATTAATTCTCCTTATCAACAACCCTTACAATTTAATGATAATTTACTTATCTTAAAATTACAATAAAGAAAAAAGAAGGAACCTTGCGATTCCTTCAATACTTTGCAATTAATTATTATTAATCTAATTCAAAAGCGCCTGTATATAATTGATAGTATTTACCCTTCTTTGCGATTAATTCACTATGGCTACCTTGTTCAATTATTCTACCTTGATCTAGAACGATAATTACATCAGCATTTTGGACTGTAGACAATCTATGAGCAATTACAAATACTGTTCTACCTTCCATTAAAGCATCTGTACCTTTTTGAACTAAAGCTTCTGTTCTTGTATCAATAGAAGATGTAGCTTCGTCCATAATCATTACTGGAGCCTTAGATATAGCAGCTCTTGCGATAGATATTAATTGTCTTTGGCCTTGAGATAGATTTGTACCATCTGCTGTAAGCATTGTGTCATATCCTTCAGGAAGACGAGTAATAAAATCATGAGCATTTGCAATCTTTGCTGCTTCAATTATTTCTTCGTCAGTAGCATCAAGCTTACCAAATCTAATATTCTCTCTTACTGTGCCTGTAAATAAGTTTGTATCTTGCAATACAATACCTAATGATCTTCTTAAATCAGCCTTTTTTATCTTATTGATGTTGATATTATCATATCTAATCTTGCCATCAGCAATATCATAGAAACGGTTAATTAAGTTTGTAATTGTTGTCTTACCAGCACCAGTTGCACCTACAAAGGCAATCTTTTGACCTGGCTTTGCATCTATTGTTACATCATGAAGAACAATCTTATCTGGATTATAACCAAAATCCACATCAAATAATTGAATTAAACCTTCAAGTTTCGTATATGTGATGGAACCATCAGCTTTATGAGGATGTTTCCAAGCCCACTTGCCTGTTCTTGTTTCTGATTCAGTAATATTGCCATTTTCATCAATATTAGCATTAACTAATGTAACATATCCTTCATCAGCTTCCTCTTTTTCATCCATTAATTCAAATATTCTAGCAGCACCGGCCATACCCATAACTACAGAGTTTACTTGGTTGGCTGCATTCGCAATATTATGAGTAAATCCACGGCCAATTGTTAAGAACGCAATAACAGTACCAACAGTTAATTCACCAATACCCTTTAATGATACATTTGGTACATTAGCAATTACTAGAATAGAACCAACAAGAGCTAATAACACATAAATGATATTTCCTAAATTACCCATTGCTGGCATTAAGATATTTGCATAAGTATGAGCATTCTTCATATCTTGATAAAGTGCTTTATTTACACTATCAAAAGCCTTTAGAGCTTCTTCTTCGTGGTTGAACACTTTAACTACTTTTTGTCCATTCATCATTTCTTCAATAAAACCTTC
>DFIJ01000010.1 GCA_002372775.1 Christensenella sp. UBA3700 | reverse complement strand
CATTTTGTTTTATATATATTTATATATCGTATATGATTATTGTGCTCAGATTGCCCAAAATTGAGCGAAAAAATAATCCCGACATTTCTGCCGGGATATATAAATCTTATAAAACTTTATTTAAGAACTCTTTTAATCTATCGCATTTAGGATTTTCAAATACTTCTTTAGGAGTTCCTTCTTCTTTTATAACACCTTGATCCATAAACAAAACTCTTGATGCTACGTTCTTTGCAAATCCCATTTCGTGAGTTACTATAAGCATTGTCATTCCTTCATCTGCTACTTCTTTAATTAAGTCTAATACTTCACCAACCATTTCTGGATCAAGTGCTGATGTAGGTTCATCAAATAGCATTACTTTTGGATTCATCGCTAAAGCTCTAACAATAGCTATTCTTTGTTTTTGACCACCAGATAATGTTGATGGATAAACATTTGCCTTATCTTCAAGCCCTATTCTCTTTAGTAGTCTCATTGCATTCTCTGCTGCTTCTTTTTTTGCAACGGCAAGAGGAACTACTTCGTATAAAGGATTGTTTTGCTTAAAAACCTTATTCTTGAAAGCAATAATCTTATTCTTTCTTATTTTCTTTTTAGCAAGGGTAACAGGAGCTAACATAATGTTTTGTTTTACTGTTAAATTGTTAAATAAGTTGAAGTGTTGGAATACCATTCCGATATTCTCTCTATGTTTATTAATATCTACTTTTAAATCTGCAAGGTCTTCGCCTTCAAATATAATTGATCCGCCAGTTGGATCTTCAAGACAATTTAAACATCTTAAGAAAGTACTCTTTCCTGAACCTGATGGTCCTATAATAGCAATCTTTTCGCCCTCTTCTACTGTTAAATTAACCCCTTTAAGGACATCAAGAGATCCAAAACTCTTTTTCAAATTAATTACGTCTATCACTTCTCTTTAACCATCCTTCTAATAATTTAACAGCAAGTGTTATTAAATATACGATAACAAGATATACAAGAGCTAGCATTAAATATGGAACAATGTATGCATAATTAGCATCACCAATTTGTCTAAATGCTTTTGTTAAATCCACAATTGCTATGAAACTTACTACTGAAGTTTCTTTTATTAAAGAAATAAATTCATTACCTAATGTTGGTAGTATGTTTTTAATAGCTTGAGGAATAACAACTTTCATCATAGATGTTCCATATGGAAGCCCTAATGCTCTTGCAGCTTCTAATTGTCCAATATCTACTGATTGAATTCCTGATCTCATGATTTCAGAAACATATGCGCCTGAATTCATACCAAAAATTAATACAGCAGTAATTATATTTAATCTTGGTCCTGTAAGTCCTAATGCTGGAAATAAAATGAAATATCCTATAAGTAGTTGAACAACCATAGGAGTTCCTCTAAACAAACCAACATAAACATTAGCAATTGCCTCTAAAATCTTTGGTAGCGTCTTATATTTTGGAACTACCTTAACAACGGCAATCAAGGTACCGATAACGATACCTATGATTAAGCCTAAAATTGCTATTTCAGCTGTTGTACCTAAACCTTGTAAGACATTCTTCCATGCGCCCTTTTCGGCAAACTGTCTCCAGAATAGGTCCCAGTTTTTATTTGATAATATTATATTAAAATTCATTATAGACTCTTAAGCTTTGCTTCGATTTGTTCTACAGTTGTTAAACCATCAAATGTAGTATCAGATTCTAAAACGATTAATACTTGAGCTGCTTCTTCATAATATGAATCTGTGAAGTTAACTGATTCCTTACGTTTTTCGTTGATTGTTAAACCAGAAAGAGCGATATCAATATTGTTTACACCTACAGATGTTACAACTGAATCAAAGTCCATATCGATAATTACTAATTCTAAGTTTAGTTTGTTAGCGATAAATGCAGCGATTTCCATATCGATACCAACAAATCCTGTTCCTTCCTTGTATTCAAATGGAGGGAATTCTGCATTTGTTGCTACAACTAGTTGTTGTGCAGCCTTAGAATCATCTGCTGTTGTTGCAGCTACGATTGGAGTTGGTTCGTAATTTTCGTTATCAAAATAATTAGCAAAAACTGTTGCCTTAAATGTCTTGAATTCATCTGTAGCAAAGATGTCGTTAATTTGATTCTTTAATGTATCTTGATTCTTATCTACACCGATACCATACTTTTCTGTTGTTAATACAACATCAATAACCTTGATGCCTTCAACTGATTCAGCTAAAGCCTTAGCTGGACCTTCATCGATAATTACAGCATTAACTGAACCATTCTTTAAAGCTTGAACAGCCATACCGCCGTTATCAAATGCATTGTATGCTACGTTTGAGAATCCAGAATATCCCCAATCTGAATCTCCCTTAACATAATATTCACCTGTTGTGCCCTTTTGAACACCGATTGTATAAGTTGACTTGTTGCATGCCATAAAACCAAAAGCGGCAATAGCGATCATAGCAACAACTAACATTACTAAAACTAAAGTCTTTTTCATAAACTAGAACTCCTTATCTTTTCTTTTATTTACACATATATTAAACAACATGATTTATAAACTTGCAAACAATTTTCATAATAAATTTAAAAATATTACAAAATATGCACAAAATTTACAGTTTATGCGTATATTTATGCATAGATATTGCATATTACTGCATATTTAATATGTTATATACGACTTTATGCCATATTTTAATTCTTGAGATAATCATAAAATATTAGTATAATAATAAGGATATAAATAAATGAAAGAGGTTTTTAACATGAAAAATTATGAGAATGTTATGATTTTTGATCATCCTTTAATTCGTCATAAGGTTGCTATCTTAAGAGATAAGAACACAGGAATGAAGGATTTCAGAGAATTAATCGAAGAAATTACAACAATTATGGCTTATGAAGTTTTAAAAGAAGTTCCAACACATAAAGTTATGGTTGAAACTCCACTTGAAACATGCGAACAAGAAAAAATCGTAGAAAAGAGTATTGCTCTTGTTCCTATCTTAAGAGCTGGTCTTGGAATGGTTAATGGTATCCATACATTATTACCTACAGCTAAAGTAGGACACATTGGTATGTATAGAGATGAAACAACTATGGAACCACAAACATATTATTGCAAGCTTCCAGATGACATTCAACACAAGAAGGTTATCTTATTAGACCCAATGTTAGCTACAGGCGGTTCTGCATGTGCTGCTATTGAATATCTAAAGAAGATTGGATGTAAAGATATTTGCTTAATGGATATTATCGGAGCTCCAGTTGGTGTTCAAAAAGTTGCTGAAACTCATCCTGATGTTAAAGTATATTTATCTACATTAGATAGAGAATTAAATGATCATTGCTACATCTTACCTGGTCTTGGTGATGCCGGCGATAGATTATACGGAACAAAATAATATTTAAAACAATAAGCATTTAAAAGGATATCTCGAAAAAAGATATCCTTTTTTTTGTTTCCCGGTGAATTATCATATTAAGTGCAA
>DFIJ01000029.1 GCA_002372775.1 Christensenella sp. UBA3700 | reverse complement strand
CCTTCAATATTTTAATATTGCCCTCTGTAATTTTAGTCCCATATCTTATTACTGGAACTGATGGTGGATATATTCCTATATCTGCGTTTGCAATAAGTCCTATTGCATCATCCAATTCAACAAAATCTGCTGTTAAATTAGTTATATCTAAAGAGCTTTTTTCGCCCTCATTTATTTCATTTCTAACAAGAGTTTTTAATTCAATACTCTCAAGTGCTTTTTCAAAATCTTTTAATTTCAAATAGTTATATGGAGTTACTATAAGAACTAGTCTATCTTCATATGCCATCTCAATTGAGAATCCCATATCATGTAGCTTTAGTAATGCATCATAGCAATTCACATCCTTCTTATATAAAACTAATCTTGAAAAATCATCGTTGCTTTCTATATCAAATGAGGCCATCTTTCCATTAAATGAATCTATCTCATTCTTTATAGCCATATAATACTTCCCACCTTTTGCGCTAAAGTCTTCTCTAGCATAATCCATAGAAGCCATAGAGACGTAATTAGGTGATGTTGAGTGACATATCTCTCTATATAGACATAAGGTGTTATATAACTTTTCACTATTACAAGTTAGAAGTGCACTACCGCCAAGACATGGCATTGTCTTATGTAAACTTGTCATAGCAATATCTGCAATCTCGCCTGGGAATGTTGGCAATAATTTAGAAAAAGCAAAATGAGCACCATGCGCTGCATCTACAACAACGATATTGTTTGTATTTGCTGTAATTTCCTTTAGTTTTTCTACATCTTTTACTACGCCAAAATAGTTTGGTGATGTAGTAAAAATTGCATACATGGTTTGACTTTTATTAATTTCAACCTTTATACATTCTATGCTATTACACTCTGTATATGGCATATCATATAGTCTTAATGCATTGTAAAAAGAAGTATGCATTTTACCTAAACAAATGACCTTATACTTAAGTGCTTTTAGTGACGCCATAACTATTTGCATGCATGTTGTAGTTCCTGTTGTAACCATAAGAGCATTCTTTACGTTATAGCTTTTAGCAAGAAGTGCTTCACTCTCTTTAATAACGCCATCAGATTGAAGTAAATTATCTAAACCAGGTATTTCTGTAACATCTAGATTATTTGCTTTAAATTCGCCAATTAAAGCCCCACTATGCCCTGGCATATGGAATCTTGCTTTATTTAGTTTATTGTAGTTAATAATAGCGCTATAAAGTGGTGTCATTTTTATAATAATAAAAGCAGCCTTGCGACTGCTTTTGTTTATCTATTTAGTTAATGGCTTCATTGTTGGGAATAACAAAACGTCTCTTATACTTGCAGCATCTGTGAATAGCATTACTAATCTATCTACACCGATACCAAGACCGCCTGTTGGAGGTAATCCATACATTAAAGCATTTACATAATCCTCATCCATCATTTGAGCTTCGTCATCACCCTTTTCTCTTTCAGCAACTTGAGCCATGAATCTACCCTTTTGATCGATTGGGTCATTTAATTCCGAGAATGCATTACCCATTTCTCTTGCACACATAAAAAATTCAAATCTTTCTGTTAAACGTGGATCTGATGGTTTACGCTTAGCAAGTGGAGAAACTTCTACTGGATAATCTAAGATGAATGTTGGTTGAACTAAATGTTCTTCAACTTTTTGATCATATACTTCGTATAATAATCTACCCCAAGTTGTATCATCCTTAAATTCAACGCCAGCCTTCTTCGCTGCATCCTTGAAATCTTCTACATTATCTGATGATGCAAAGTCGATGCCTACATATTCTTTAACAGCTTCGATCATTGTCATCTTCTTCCAAGGAGCTGTTAAATCTAATTCAACGCCTTGGTATGTAATCTTCTTATTACCATCGCAAGCTACATCGCAGATATGGCTGAATAATCTTTCTGTGATGTCCATCATTCCATAGTAATCTGTATATGCTTGATATAATTCAACTGTTGTGAATTCTGGGTTATGCTTTGTATCCATACCTTCATTTCTGAATAGTCTACCCATTTCATAAACTTTTTCAAATCCACCAACGATTAATCTCTTTAGATATAGCTCTGGAGCTATTCTCATATACATATCGATATCTAGAGTGTTATGGTGTGTAACGAATGGTCTAGCTGTAGCACCACCTGCGATTGTGTTAAGAATTGGTGTTTCAACTTCTACGAATCCTTCACCATCTAAGAACTCTCTAATAGCTCTAATAATCTTAGATCTTGTAATGAAAGTCTTCTTAACATCTGGGTTAGCGATTAAATCTACATATCTTTGACGATATCTTAAATCTACATTTGTTAAACCATGGAATTTTTCTGGTAGAGGTAATAAAGACTTAGAAAGTAATGTCATCTTTTGAGCATGAACAGAAATTTCTCCTGTTTGTGTCTTAAATACATAACCTTCAATACCTACGATATCACCGATATCATACTTCTTGAATTCAGCATAGTTTTCTTCACCCATGCCATCTCTTGAAGCATAAATTTGAATTGTACCTGTACAATCCATTAAATGAGCAAATGAAGCTTTACCCATTACTCTCTTAGATACTAAACGTCCAGCAATTTTAACTTGCTTGTTATCATAATTATCAAACTCGTTCTTGATTGTGTCAGCATAAGCATCCTTTGGGAACTTTACGATTTCAAAAGGATTCTTGCCAGCTTCAACCAAAGCTGTAAGCTTATCTTGACGAGCTTTTAAAATGTCATTAATATTCTCTTCCATCTTATTCCTTGTTGATATCTAGGATCTTAACCTTATAACTTTCTGTAGCAGATAACTTAACTTCTACAGTATCTCCAATCTTACGACCTGTTACAGCCTTACCAAATGGAGATTCGATACTAATATAGTTTTCAAGAATTGAAGCTTCTGTATCACCAACGATTGTATATGTGTATTCTTCCTTATCTACAAGGTCGTATACCTTATATGTTGTAGCCTTGATGATAGTAGCTGTTTCAAGTTCATGTTTTAATCTTAAAATTTCTTTTTCGTTTTCATTTTCTGCTTCTTTAGCAGCATCTAATTCTGCGTTTTCTGAGAAGTCACCTAATGATTTAGCGTACTTAATTTGTTCGCTAATTTCATTTCTTCTCTCGTTTTCACGATAAGCTAAATCTTTCTTCTTTTGTTCATAACCTGCTTTAGTAAGCTTTGTTACTTGTTCTGCCATTTAAAAAAACCTCCAAGTTTTTAAATTTTATTGCTAGCTTTATAGCTTAAAACTAATAAGCTTTCAAGCATTGAAATATTTTCTACTACTACATTCTTTGGAACATTAATCTCAATTTGAGCAAAGTTCCAAATTGATTCAACACCGCCCTTTACTAAAGTATTTGCTACTTCTTGTGCACTATCTTTAGTTGTAGCGATAACAGCAATATCTACTTTATTCTCTTTCAAGAAATCATTAAGTGTAGAAATGTTGTAAACAGGAATGCCGTGGATTGATTCTTGCGCAACATTGATATCAAATAGCGCCTTTAATTGGAATCCTTCTTGTGCAAATCCTTTATGACCAGCTAAAGCACCACCGATATGACCAGCGCCGATGATAATCATGCTGTGTGGCTTATCTACTCCAAGGATTGAAGCAAGTGTTGCTTTTAGTTTTTTAACGTCGTATCCATAGCCTTGTTGACCATTGCTTTCAAATCCGAAAAAGTCTTGTCTAACTTGAGAAGCTGATACTGAAACTGCAGTTGCAATAGATGATGAAGACACTTTTTCAACACCTTCATCTTCAAGTACTTTTAGATATCCATAATACTTTGGTAATCTTTTTATTGTTGCATCCGAAATGGTCTTTTTTAACATAAGGTCCTTATATCCCCCAAAAATCGCATTATAATTTTATATAATAATATATATTTTGTCAATCGCATTTATAATTTTAAAGGCGCATATAATTATGCTATAATAACAACACATAAAGGAGATTTATGAAGATTTGGGCAAAACTTATAACAGATAACGATATCCAAAAGGATTTAATCTATGAAGATCCTTCTCCTTTGTCATTTGAAAGTTATGAAAAATGGATTCAGGATATCTGTAATTTATTAGACATCCCAAATCCAGTTATAATTCCATTCCATTACAAGAATTTCGTTTATTTCCACAACACTCTATTCAAGGCCAAAGACTTCGTTCAAACACTCGGTTATGACCAATTCAGAATAGAAGATTGCAAGGAAAATTATTAGTTAATTTCCTTATTTCTAAACAATAGATATGAACCCGCAGTTAGGCCTGCTATCCAAGCAATAGATATCGCTAACATCGAATACAGGTTCATATAATTTAATACTGGGCCTGCAGTTGTTAGAGCCATTGTCCATGCTGTATTTATTGAAAATCCGATGTATCCAATGTAAATATATCCAAGTAGCAATTCTATCTCATCTGCAAGTAAATACATAACAATTGGAAGAGCTATAGCACCTGACTGTTTTAGAACAGTACCCATACACATTGTTAAAACAATAAACGCAAATGTTCTAAAGATATATCCAATTAGGTTAATAACTATCATGCCACCACTCGATATCTCAACAACCTTTTCTGCATTAACTACCATTAAGTATGTTTCGCCACTAAACTTAAATGCTATCGCACCTACAATGCATAGAATTATCGTTGTTATAATAAACAATCCTGTTGTTACAACAAAAGATGATAATAATTTTGCAGAAACCATCGCATCTCTTGATATCGGTCTTAGTAGCTGCATCTTCATAGTTCCATTTTGTATTTCACCTGCCATTGATTTGCCTACAATAACAATAGCGTAGATGATAAATACAGAAGACATTATGCCTAACATAAAAATAACATATGATTCAGCATTTAAACCTGTCATTGTCGTAGAGAAATAATTAACGTTATCTATATTCACATCAGGATGAGCTTTTAAGTATTTAAGTAAAGCTATTTGAGACTTAACAGCCCATGTATTTCTATCCGCCATTCTTTGATATGGCTTAGCTTCTTGAAGTTCCTCTTTTAAATCCTCCAATTTTTGTTCAAGAAGTCTAATCGCTGTATCATAATCTTCTTGAGTTATAGGCTGTGAAGCTTCTTCTTGCTCATCAACTTCTGTTCCTGCGTTTGCAACAGTATCAAGTGCTTCGTTCATAATTGAATATGCAAAGTCGAATACTAGTGTGAATACAATAAAAATAACTACGCAAGCAATTATTAGAGAAATAAATGATTTATTTCCGAAAATCTTATATAATTCGCCTTTAAAAGCATTTGTAAAACCTATATTATGCATTGTCCATCAGCTCCTTATATACATCTTCAAGCGTACGCTTCTTAACAGCAATAGATTTAACAAGAATGTCTTGAAGAACTAATTTCTTATTAATCTCTGCCATTCTATCTCCTAAGAAGCGAACATAAACGAAGCCACCGACAAGTTTTACTTCAAGTCCATCTTCTGCAGATAGAATATCAAATGCTTTTGTTGGATTATCGCACTCAATCTTAGCAATTGTCTTTCCTTCTGTTTGTCCTTCTAATTCTTCTAGAGATTTAACAGTAACAACATGACCTTTATCAAGGATTGCTACTCTATCACAAAGAGCATCTAATTCTGACAAAATATGCGATGAAATGATAATAGTTGTACCATATGCTTCTCTTATCTTTAGCAATAAATCTCTTACTTGGATAATACCATCCGGATCAAGACCATTAATTGGTTCGTCCAAAACTAAAAGTTTTGGATTATGCATAATTGCTTGAGCAATTCCTAGTCTTTGTTTCATACCTAATGAGTATGTTGAGAATTTAGATTTCTTTCTATCTCCAAGACCAACAAGTTCAATGACATCGTCAGTTCTTCCAGCAGGAAGTCCACCTTGTAACATAGCAAAATAATTTAGGTTTTCTATGCCTGTCATGTCCTTGAATAAAGTAGGAGCTTCAACAATAGCACCTAAATCTTTAACTATTTCTTCTCTATTGCCATGGATATCTTTACCAAAGACTTTAATTGTTCCTCCGTCGTCTTTGATTAAACCACACAAAATCTTAATAAATGTTGTCTTACCTGAACCATTAGCACCAACAAGTCCAAAAATCTCACCCTTCTTAACAGAGAATGAAACATTATCTA
>DFIJ01000002.1 GCA_002372775.1 Christensenella sp. UBA3700 | reverse complement strand
CTCTAGCACCAGAACGAACAGAAACTAGTAAAGGATTCTTTAAATCTCCGAACTTCTTTCCGTTAATCTCTTCCATGATAGCAACGTTCTTCATGATTTCTTCCATGATTTCATCGTTGATCTTTCTACCGTCTTCATAGTATTGTGTACAAGCTTCTGTTGTGATTGTGAAACCTTGTGGAACTGGAAGACCGATATTTGTCATTTCAGATAGATTTGCCCCCTTTCCGCCTAAAAGTTCACGCATCTTAGCGTTACCTTCAGTGAATAAATAAACATACTTCTTCTTCATCGTACTCCTCCTTAGAGTAATCTCGTAATTTAATTTTTTTCCGTAATTTTAATTATATATAATATTTTTACTTTAAACAAGCACACAGGCTAAGATTAAGTGCCTTAACTTAGTCTATTTTTTAACAATTTAGTCCTCTATTATTTCTATTGCGCTAGCAGGACAATTTTCAACAGCTACCATAGCATCATCTACACAATCTGCTGGAGCTTCTTCTTCAATAGCTACTGCGTATGTATCATCGATTACCTTAAATACTTTTGGACAATGATATTCGCAAGAGCCACATCCAATACATTGATCATTAACTCTAAATCTCATCTTCATCTCCTATATTTTTGCCAACTCTTTTAGCGAGTTGATTTGTACATTATGATTATGAAGTAAATAATTGTAATACTCCATAAAAGTTATTGCGTTACATTCATATCCTAACGCTTCTAAAATTAATTTCAAATAGCCGTATAAACAGCTCTTTGGATTCTTTGTTTCATATGCAAGTTCTTTTAGACACTTTAGGGCCATTAAAAACAAGTTATTGTTATAGTCTTCTTCCATACCCATCTTGTCCAATATCTCAAGCACTACTGATGCTGCGTAGAACTTTTCAATATCAGTAGCAAGATCGTAAAAACTATCATATAAATCGCACCCTGTTAGAGTATAACCACCACTTGTTTTTGTTAGATAATAATGTCCAAAACAAAGTACAGATGCCGCAAATTTTAATTTTGCTTTAGGTTTTTTACATCCTTTTGCATTCACAAGAAGCTTTCCAACACCAGAAGCATACAACGTTAATAATTTATCGTTGTCTTTATAATCAATGCTCTTTAAACATAGTGCTTCAACTTCTATTGTTTCCATCTATTCTAGCTCGTCTTCTTTATACCCTAAATTCTTTAGGACAACAGGATTGTTTCTCCAGTCTTCCTTAACTCTTACAAACAAGTTCAAGTAAACTTGAGTTCCTAAAAGTTTTTCAATATCTTCTCTTGCTTTTGTTGATATCTCTTTTATCATAGCTCCGCCCTTACCAATAACAATTGATTTATGAGCTTGCTTTTCGCAAACAAGATCTGCCTCAATATCAACAATTCCATTTTCTCTTTCAGAGAACTTTGTTATAACAACACCAACTCCATATGGCACTTCATCGCCAAGAAGTTTTAATGCTTTTTCTCTTATATATTCACTAACGATAAAACTTGTCGATTTATCTGTCATTTCATCTTCTTCATATCTTGCCTCACCCTCTGGAAGAAGTTTAACAAGTTCTTCTAAAAGCATATCTATATTCTTACCTGTTCTTGCAGAGATTGGAATAATAGCTACGATATTCTTTATATCTTTTAGCATATCCATTCTCTTGAATATATCTTCTTGCTTTGCTTCATCGCATTTATTAATAACGACAACAACAGGAGCTTCACCTTTTGAATACTTTGCTATTTGCTTTACTTCATCTTCTTCTAAACGCTTATCGCAAGCAATGACATAAACAACACCATCAACTCCTTCTACAGAACTTGATACACTCTTCATCATATACTCAGATAATCTATTCTTTGGGCTATGGATTCCTGGAGTATCTACAACAATAAGTTGATAATCCTCTCCATTAACAATTCCTAAAATTCTATCTCTTGTTGTTTGAGGTCTAAATGAAACGATAGAAACCTTATCTCCAACAAGTTTATTAGTCAATGTAGACTTACCTACATTTGGCTTACCTATAATCGTAACAAAACCTGTTCTAAACATCTCTTGAAAGCTTTAATTCCTTTAAAATATTTTCTGCATGTCCCATCATAACAACTTCATCTTCTTTTTCGATATGATCAAAACCAAGTAAATGAAGAATGCCATGTAGAACTAAAAATCCCACTTCTCTATCAAAAGAATGGCCATATTCCTCTGCTTGCTCTCTTGCTCTTTTTTCGCAAAGCATTAAATCTCCAAGTAATATTTTGTTATTCTCTGGATCAATAAAATCTATGTAGTCTTCTTTCTTAAATGGGAATTTAAAATCAACTGTCGGAAAAGATAGAACATCTGTTATTCTATCTATTCCTCTTGTTTCTTTATTTGTTTCTTGAATTGTCTTTTCGTCAACAATAGTAACGTCAATTTGGAAAACATCCTTTAACTTAAAGTATTTAAGAGCAGCTTTATATATACTTCTTAGGAAAGCTGTATCTATTTTTGTACCCTTTACTTCTTTATAGATATTTAATCCCATTATCTACGCTCCTTAGCCTTGTTGTAATCAATTCTTTGATGTAGCATTGAAGGCATTGCTGTACAAATACTTTCTTTAATCTTGCTCAAATCTTGAAGTGAGATATCGCAATCTGAGAATTGGCCATCTAAGATTCTGCCTGAAATAATATTTGAGACAATATCTTCTAATTCTTCTTTTGTTGTTGGCTTCTTAGCTCTAATAGTTGCTTCAGCCATATCACAAATCATAATAATAGCACTGTATTTTGTAGAAGGCTTTGGATTTGAATAACGATATTCGTCAGTCTTTAAATCACCTTCTGTAATTCCTTTAGCCTTTAGATAGAAGAACATAAGTGTAGAATCTCCATGGTGCTCTAAAGCTGCCTTAATAATTGTATCTGGCATTCTCTTTGCTCTTAAGATTTCTGCACCTTCTTCTGGGTGCCCAGTAATAATCTTAACTGAAACATCAATAATTAAGTCATCATGTGGATTGTATCCACCATCTAAGTTTTCTACGAAAAATTGTGGATTTTTAACTTTACCAACGTCATGATACATAGCACACGCTCTTGCCATAAATGGATTTAATCCAATTGCAATTGCTGCGTTCTCAGCAAGAATAGACACAGTTAATGAGTGAGATAAAGTACCTGGTGCTTTTTCTCTCATTTGTCTAAGTAGTGGTTGATTTAATGAACATACTTCTGCTAAACGGAAGTCTGTCCATACTCTAAAGATATGTTCATAAATTGGTAATAAAACTGAAGATACTCCAACAGCAATAGCGTTACCTAAGAAGCTAAACGTTACATCTTTTAAAACATCTATAAATGTTACATCATTTTCAATAATTGCAAATGGAATACTGATTAAAGATACACCAGCACCAATAGCTAAAGCTCCTGCAGTAATCTTGAATCTTGTATATCCTCTATGAACAATATATGTCATGCAAATTGAAGAAATAAGTCCAACTATTAGTCCGCATAAATTCATAAATGAAACTGCGCCATTTTGAGCATACGCTACACTTGGACAAACAATCATCATTATTACAAAGCTAGATACACCACAAACAATTGCCAATCTTTGTGTTAATAAAACTGCTACTAATAAAGATACAGCAGCAATAGGTACTGCATATGGTGATAATGATGAATATAAGATACTTGAAAATACAATAACCAAAGTGATTATTGAATTAACAATTATGTATTCTCTAAATTGGGATGTTACTTTGTAATTAGGTCTTATAATATACACTGCATAAACATATGTAACTACAAGAACGAAGAATACTGATAGCAACATAGATACAGCAAGCAATCCATTATCTATTAAAAACAATGCATCTCTAGTAATTAAACTTACACTAGCAATAACAATTATTGCACTAAAAACCAGTAAGCCAATAATATAGAACGCTGTACTTTTAGCACTAACTTTCTGAGCCTTCATGCTTTTCATCTTCCTTTTTATTATTTTCGAAGTTGCTATAAGCGTTTACTATTCTTTGTACTAGTTCGCTTCTAACAACGTCTTTAGATGCTAAATTAATAATAGCAATATCTTCGATATTTTGCAAAATCTTAGCCGCTTGCAAAAGTCCCGAATTCTTATCTCTTGGTAAATCGATTTGAGTAACGTCACCAGTTACTACAATCTTACTTCCCTCTCCCATTCTTGTTAAGAACATCTTCATTTGTTCTTGTGTTGTATTTTGAGCTTCATCAAGAATAATAAATGCATTAGATAATGTTCTTCCTCTCATATATGCTAAAGGAGCTATTTCTATTGCACCTCTTTCCATTAATCTTGTAAAAGTCTCTAAACCAAACATCTCTTGAAGAGCATCATATAGAGGTCTTAAATATGGGTCTACTTTTGCCCCTAAATCACCTGGTAAGAATCCTAGTTTTTCTCCTGCCTCAACTGCTGGTCTTGTTAAGATAATCTTATCTACTTGCTTATTTCTAAACGCAACAGCAGCCATAGCAACAGCAAGATATGTTTTTCCTGAACCTGCAGGTCCAATTGAAAATACAATACTATTCTTTCTTATTGCATCAAGGTATTTCGCTTGTCCTAAAGTTTTAGCACAAACACTCTTACCCCTACTTGTAGTGGTAACAGATTGCATCATATCGTTTAAAGAATCTAAACTATCTGAATCTACTAAATCTATAACTAGATCGATAAAATACTTGTTTATATTTGTACTTTTGGCTTTCTTTAACAAAATGTCTATTACTTTATTAGCACGATTAACTTTTTCGTCATCGCCATCTATAACAATAGACTGTCCATTTAAACGAATACTAACGTCGCATCTTTTCTTTAGGTATTTAACATTACTATCATGCATTCCAAATAATGCTATTTGGTCTTGCATATCTGTAATCTCAATTGAAACTCCGATAACACCCTCCTCAATGCAAATGCATTGTACGTTTAAATTATATTCTATATGCGCTTAAATGTCTATATATAATATGCGCGAGATAATTAAAAAAG
>DFIJ01000035.1 GCA_002372775.1 Christensenella sp. UBA3700 | reverse complement strand
ATAATAGATTCATAACAAGTCTTTATGTCATATTTTTCTATATGCTTTGACTCATCTGGAACTAAATAAATTCTTCTATCCTTCCATTCATTTAAACACTCTTTTTCAAATAATTTATATGAGAACACCTTATTGAATACAGATGTAGATACTGTAACAATAACTGTTGAATTCTTAGGATTTTTAAATAATATATTTAAATCTTGTTTAATCTTGCCTGTAATATATTCTTCGCTATATACACTTCCACTGCCATGGCAATATGGACAAGGTTGTAATAATACTTCATCAAGCATAGATCTTGTTTTCTTTCTTGTGATTTCTACAAGACCTAAAGATGTCATATCTATAGCAGTTGCTCTAATTCTGTCTTTTGAAAGTTCTTCTCTTAACACTTCCATTAACTTATTAATTTGCTCTTCATCTTCCATATCGATGAAGTCTACAACAATAATACCGCCAATATTTCTTAATCTTAATTGCCTAGCAATTTCCTTTGCTGCAATTATATTTGTTTCAAATAATGTTTCGCTAAGTTGCTTTTGGCCAATGTATTTTCCTGTATTAACATCAATAACAGTTAAGGCTTCTGTTCTATCTATGATTAGATTTGCACCATTAGATAACATAACCTTTCTTTCAAGCAAGCTGTCTATTTGTGATGTTAAATGATAAGCATATAGGATATCTTCAGTATTTGAATATAACTTAATTAAGTCTGGAGTCTTCTTACATATATATGGGAATGCTTCTCTTAATTCCTCATAGACTTTCTTATTATCTACAATAACTTCTTCAACATCCTCTCTTAGCATATCTCTAACTGCTCTAACAGCTAAAGAATCGTCTTTATATACCAAAGCTGGTGCTTTAGATTCAGCATATTTCTTTTGAATGTTCTTCCATCTTTCTTCAAGTTCATTAGCTTCTTGTAATAATTCTTCTTCAGAGCAATCTACAGATTGAGTTCTTAAGATATAACCATGGCCTGGTTTTCTTATACTCTCAATATAGTTAACAAGTTTTTCTTTCTTTTCATCATCTGGTAATTTCTTAGAAGCACATACATAATCCACATTTGGCATTAAAATAAGACCACGAGCAGCCAAAGATACGTTCATAGATATCTTAGCTCCTTTAGTACTAAACTCGTCCTTAACGACTTGAACTAAAATCTCATCGCCAGGCTTTACATTTAATTTTGAGATTTGAATATCTGTATCTTCACATCCTAGCATATCGCCAGCATATAAGAATGCATTTCTATCTAGACCAATATTAACAAAGGCTGAATCCATGCCCTTAATAACATTCATTACTTTGCCTTTATAGAAGTTACCTACAAGTCTTTCCTTGCTTTCTTTTTCAACCCAAAATTCTACGAGCTTTCCATCCTCGATAATGCATACTCTTGTATATGATGTTCTGTATGAAATAATTATCTTCTTCATTGTAATGTGTTTAAGAAATCGTCTACTCCAACTAATTTATCGTCCATCTTTACCAATTGATTTAAACGAGTAATATCATTTACTGTTGTTTCAATTTTATACTCTTTTATTAAATGCTTTACAAGCGAATCTATTCTTAAATTAACATTACCACTTGCACATCTTACCCATAAATCTCTTCCATCTACAAAGATATCGAAAAGCATAGGTCTTATATCTTTTTGGTAAATCTCACCTTTTTTAACTAGATCTATAGTATATTCTTCTTTTTCCTTTATATCCTCAATTTCAACAGGAAGAATATTGTTACACTTAATTCTATAATCACTTGCTATTACGTTTCCAGCAAGATTTGGATTCTTTTGTTTTTGAACTGCACTGATTGCTTTTAACCCCTCTGGAACATTTGCATTAAATCTTTCCATGAAATCTTGTGGAGTGATATTATTGCAATCAACAGCATAGTAATCTGCAATAGATTGAGCTCCAAGAGGAATTGGAGTTGTTGCATATGTTAGCATATGCTTTACAAATCCTTGAGAATAATTAACATCTATCTTTGCTCTTTTTAAAACGCGGTGCAAAACATCCATTGTATCTAGGTGAGATACATATGAGAAATCTCCAGCCTTCACATGTTTAACTATTATCATCATTTTTGAAAGCATCCTCCTAATTTACTAGCACCACATCCGTTACACTTATGTAAGCAGTTTGGAGTTGTTTTAGCTTCATATGCTAAATGTCTTTCTTTTAATAGATACTTTGTTGTTACACCATTATCTATAATATCCCAAGGAAGAGGTCTTTCTTCTTCAATCTCTGCTCTATAGTAATTCATATCAATTCCGAACTTATCAAATGCTTGTTGCCACTTAGCAAAATCAAAATGTTCAGTCCAAGAATCGAATACACATCCTTGTTTATATGCTTCAACAATAACTGGAGCAATCTTTTCATCAGCTCTTGCAAATACACCTTCAAGAACAGAAGACTCAGCACCATGCCAGTTATATTTAACATTCTTAATACGCAAAATCTCTTGAAGATATTTTTGCTTTTCTTGCATTTCTTCAAGATCTATTTGTCTTTCCCATTGGAATGGAGTTAAAGGCTTTGGAATAAATACTGATGTAGAAACAGTAACATTAATAATCTTAGATGTTCCATATTGCTTATGTAGCCATACTACTTTCTTCGCAATATTTGCAATACCATCTAAGTCTTCTTTTGTTTCTGTTGGAAGACCAATCATAAAGTACAATTTAACATTCTTTACATTGTTCTTCATTGCACCGATAATAGCCTTATCTATATCTTCTTCTGAAATATTCTTATTAATAACATTTCTTAGTCTTTGAGTTCCAGCCTCTGGCGCAAATGTTAGTGATGCACCATTTAATTCTTCATAGATTTCTGCTTCAAATGAATCTAATCTTAAAGATGGAACTGCAAGTTTAACCTTTCTATCGTCAGCTTCTTTTCTAACTCTATCTACAAGTTCCTTAAGACCTGAATAGTCTGATGTAGATAATGAAGATAAACTCAATTCTTCATAGCCTGTGTTATCCATAAGTTCACATGCATATTTAACAAGAGTATCTACCTTTCTTTCTCTTATTGGTCTATAGAAGAAACAAGCTTGGCAGAATCTACAACCATTAGCACATCCTCTAAATAATTCAATAGTTGCTCTATCATGAACTATTGCACAGTTAGGAACAAGAATCTTTGTTGGGAAGAAAGTCTCATCAAGATTCTTACATATTGCTCTTTTTGTTCTATTATTAAAAGCAGGAACATAGATACCATCAATTTGTTCAGATGCTATCTTTAAGAATTCAAGCTTTGTTAAATGTTGAGACTTAAGCTCTTTATGAAGTTTTGCAAGTTTAGTTAAATTCTCTTCACCATCACCAACTAAAATTGCATCAAAAAATGGAGCAAAAGGCATCGGATTAACTGAGCAAGGGCCACCTGCTACCATTAATGGATATGACTCATCTCTATCCTTTGCAAAATATGGAATGTTAGCTAAATCAAACATATAAGCAATGTTTGAGAATTGTAATTCAAATTGAATAGAAAAACCGATTAAGTCAAATTCTTTTAAATCTCTTTTTGTTTCAATTGAGAATAAAGGCATGTTGTTTTCTTTAAGAAGTTTTGCTAAATCTAAATCTGGAGCAAAACATCTTTCGCAAACGATACCTTCCATATTGTTAAGAATATGATATAAGATTCTTATACCAATGTTTGACATACCGATTTCGTATTTGTCGCTAAAGCACATACAAACACGTTCATCGCATTTTTTGTTCATATCAGGAAGATTGAATTCACCGCCAACATATCTTGCCGGTCTTTCAACTTGCAATAAAATTTCTTTTAACTTATCGTTCATATCAGCCCATCATCAAGCTTGCTGCTCCGACTATTCCCAAATTATCTTCAAGAACTGTTTTCTTAACAGCAATACTTGGATAAAAATTATTTTCTTTTACAAAGTTGTCTAATTTTTGTTGGATAGGAGCTATAAAGTTTGCTCCCTCTTTTGCAATTCCACCACCAATAACAAATACTTCTGGATGGAAGATCCATGCTAAAGAAATTAGACCTGTGGAAATGTAATTAATATAATCATCGACTAGTTGTTTAGCAACAGCATCGCCCATCTTGGCAGCATTAAAAGTTGTAATTGCTGAAACTTTTCCATTCCACTTTTTTATTATATCATTCAATTTGCTATCTGGATTTTGTTTAGCAGCTTCAATAGTTCTTCTCGTTAGAGCACTAGATGATGCGTATCTTTCCCAACATCCTCTTTGGCCGCAAGCACATTGTTCGCCATTTACTTGTATTACCATATGGCCACATTCACTATTGCAACCATTACCAGATAACAATTTACCATCAAGCATAATACCAGAGCCTATACCTGTACCAAGCGTGATTAAAATAGCATTATTGTATTCTCTTGCACCACCAAATCTTGATTCGCCAAGCAATGCACAATTTGCATCATTTTCCATTTTTACAGGAAGGTTCATCTTATTTTTAAACAACTTAACAAAATCAACCTTTTCCCAATTCAAATTACCCGCTTTAATGATAATCCCGTTCTTAGTATCTATAAGGCCTGGAACGCCAAATCCTACGCCCTCAACATCCTTAAGTGTAAGGTTTGATTTTGTTAGCAAATTATTAATATTAACAACAATTTCATCGATAAGATTTTCTGGACTTCTTGGAATATTTGTCTTAAATGAAGTAGATGCAAGAATTCTTCCCATCTTGCTTACTATTCCCATTTTTACATTTGTTCCGCCAATATCTACACCGATAAACATAATATTATTATATAAAAATATATAAATATTTACAACAAACAAAAGAGGCCGATCTAAACAGATCCTGCCCCTTCTGTTTATAATAAGTTACCAACCCAATTATAAACTAACTAATTATTTGTTCCTATAATAGCAATGACTTATCTTCGCCCATTCCCATCATGCCATCAAGAACATATTTATTACCATCCTCGTCTCTTAGATAGCCTTCTAGCTCGCCGAACGTGATGTAATAATCGATTCTAACCAAATGATCTACATGAAGAATCATTGGATTAATACCATATACTTTAAACTTCAAATTAACCATATCATGTTCATCTTTAACTATCCACTCTGAATAATCTTTAAAGTCAGCACTTTCAACACTTCTTGTAAATGTGACTGGTGTTAATAAAGATGATTTTCCTACTTGCCATAAGATATTCTCATTATACTTATCTTGGTCAATAGATTGATTTCTAGTTAAATTGAAAGCTAAATATTCCTTCTTTCCATTTATCTCACATCTACCCATTGTTGTTACCCAATCGTAATGAGCCTTTCTTGGATAATATCCTCTATGGTCATCTACAACTGCGACTGTATCAACATCTGATGTGTATGTTTTTCCATTTATAGTAAGACTTCCTGTTGCTTTAAAGAAATCCTTTTGTGAATATAAAGGTCTTGGCTTTTTCTTGTCAAACGGAATGCTTACAATACATGGATCAGACAATCTTTCTAGCTTCACACTATATTCAATTGATGCCTCACCATAATTCTCTTTAATTGCTGCAACTGCTGTCTTGTCTTTATTTGGTTTTGTTATTAAACATTTACCTAAATGCTTTCCTGCAAGTTCACATTTTCCATCTTGGAAATTGTTAACATACTTAATAAATGTTTCACCAGCATGAGCTTCTGCAATTGATCCATTAATTAGATTTGGTGCAATTTTTGTTTCTTTTGACTTAATGTTTGTATCCCAGCAATAAACACTCTTAGTTTCTTTATCAAAGAAGACGTGCATTATCTTACCAAAGATTCCCATGTCGCAAATTACTGCAAGTAATACACCCTCTTTAAAATGAACTTCTGTTGCTTCCCATAAAGTCAATTTAAATTTGTTTAAGAAATTTGGAGCATGTGTTGGATGATTCAATTTTAGAATATCCATATCTTCAAACTCTTTGTTGAAAGTGCCAAACACGCAAGTTCTATCTTCTTTGACCATGCTTTTTGGCGTTTCTACTGTTCTTCTTTCTTTTGCAATAAACTTACTGTATTCCCCCATATAAATTCCCCCTTTTTAGACACATGGCCTATAATTATTATACAACTTAAAGTTGTATTTGGTAAATATAGGCTATTTCAATAAGCCACATGAGATTGCTACTATTCAGCTTTTATTTCGCCTTTTTCTTCTCTATCTTTTATTTGTTGAACAATACTATCGTATTCTTGTTCTGAAATCTTGTATTTTGCATGTGTGACAAAGTAAGAAATGCAAAGAGCAACCATAGGAATTAATACAATGCCAAGTCTAAAGATTAGTTTTTCTTTTGTCGTGACAGCACCTAGTATTGCATCTGCTTGAGATAAAACCTCTTCTTTTGTAGATTCGCCTCTACCCATAGCAATTTCAAGCGCACTTACATCTTGGCTTGCTGCATAAATACCACTGACAATTAAAACTAAAGCAACTATACCTTGGTTAATTGCACCTGCAAGTTTTACTGTAAATGATCTTGCAGCAGATATTACACTATCATGTCTTTCATGGAACTTTAATTCATCATATTCAATCGTGTTATTTAACATAACAACAATTACAAGATTTGCTAATCCTTGGCAGAAGAAAATAACAAAACCAATTAAACAAATGACCGCTTTGCTCATTGGGAAAACAAAGCCAATCATAGCAAGAAGCACATAACCTACACAGGCAACAATAACTGTCCACATAAGTATCTTATCTCTAGATAACTTCTTAGCAGCAAATGGATATGCAACTTGAGAAAGTAGTGTTCCTAAACCATACATTACGGTAAATAAGAATACCATATCTCCACCTTCACTATAGCCGTATTCAACATAGAATAAATTTACACCGAAGGCTATCAATAAACCATTTGCAATATTGAATAATAATGAAACAATTGCAATTACAACAAGTTGATCATTTCTTCCAAATACTTTAAACATTTGCTTTAGAGAAAGCTTATCTACGTTATCTTGTCTTGGTCTTTCCTTTACACCCAAGAATGTTAAAACTTGGAATGCTATAAATGCTGAAGCAATTATAATTGCAGCTCCCCTATAAGCGTTAACAGCATTACCTGCAACGAATGTTGGTAATAATCCTGCAACAGAGAATTGACCTACACATACAAACACACTCATAAGTGTGACTAAGGTATTTCTTTCTTTTGGATCAGAAGATAAACTTGGAAGCATTCCCCAATATGCAATATCGTTCATCGTATACGTCATACCCCAAAGAAGATATAAAACGCCAAATACTGCAACAAAGCCCCATCCTTCAGGACGTACGCTAAATAGCAAGATTATTACTATTGCATCAAGGATACAGCCAACTAGAATCCAAGGTCTAAACTTGCCCCATTTGAAATGCATATTCTCAATAATAATCCCCATTAGAGGATCATTAATTGCATCCCATATTAAGCAAACAATCATAATCGCAGAAATTACTAAGAACTGTGCCTTAGTTAAAGACATAGTATATTGAATGTAAGTTAAAAGATACATGCTAACTAAAGCGTAAGCAGCATCTCTACCAGTGGCACCAATACAGTATGTCCACTTGGTTCTAGAATCAAGTTTTTCCCCCATTATAAAATAACCCCTTTAAATTACACTATTAAGTGTCTATTTTAAATTAACAACGTTTAATAAACTTGCTAATTGATCTCTATGTTGTACGTAATATAAGCCGCCATTAACAATAGCGTTTTCTGGATTTTCTAATCTCTTAACTGCAAGGCCTGTATCATTTGCAATAAATTCACAAATACCATTAATTCTTGACGAACCACCGCAAAGGATAATTCCATTCGCCGCAACTGTATCAACCATGTTTTCTGGAGTTTGACTAAGAACTGAAATAATAGTTGTACAAATATTAGAAACAAGTGGCAATATTGCACGTCTAATCTCTGATGAGTGAATTTGCATTGAAGTTTGAACGCCAGAACCAATAGCTGTCACAACTTCATTTACGGCAAAGTTTTCATCTGTAGATAATGTAGCTAATTGCTTTTTAATCTTCTCTACACGCTCCGGTGCTAATCTGCAACGTTTCTCATCTAATAAAAAGTCGTTAATAGCTTGATTAATTGCATTACCACCAATATTAATTGTGCAACCTGCAACAATTCCGCTTCTATCTACAACAGCGATTTCTGTTTTAGAAGCACCTATATCTACGATACATTGTGGAGTCCAATCTGAAGCTCCCGCAAATACAGCAAGAGGTGATTCAAGAATAACTACTTCACTAACACCAGCTGCTGTTAATACTTTTTCTATATCGTGCTTTTCTACATTAGATAATCCACAAGAAACACATGCAATAGCTCTAATTCTAGGTCTAATTAAAGATCCAGTATTTACAACCTTGTTAAGGAATGATTTATACATTAGAACTGCTGCTCTTTCGTGATTAACAATACCTTCTTTTATAGGATAAATTACTTGTTCATTTTGTCTTGTTTGGCCAATATAAGAAGCTACATTTCTTCCGCTTTCAATAAGTTCAATCTTGTTACCTTTACTTGTAACAAATACTAAGGATGCATCCTTTAAAACGAATCCTTTGTTTTCTTGGCTTATAGTTGTATATTTACTTCCTATATCAATAACTAATTGAACGCTTCTCATTTATATAACTCCCATTTCTTTTAACTTATTTTCAAGTTTTTCTATTGGCAAACCGACGATATTAGTATAACTTCCCTTATATGATAAAACAACATCTTCATCTTGTATTCCGTATGCCCCAGCTTTATCTAAAGGTCTCTTTTCTTTTATATACTTTTCTATGTCTAATCTTGTCATGTTCTTAAATGTGACAAAAGATTCTTCATAGAATATTTCTTTTCTTTCTTTATACGCTACGCACACACCTGTGTACACTATGTGCGTATTGTTATTTAATTCTTCAAGAATTCTAATAGCATCTTTTTCATCCTTAGGCTTTCCATACACTTTATTGTTAAAAACAACAATTGTATCTGCGCTAATAATTAATGCATCAGGATATATGTTATTTAACCCATTTAACTTTTTTTCTGCAAGTTTTCTTACAAGTTCAATTGGATTTTCCTCTTCAATATCTTCGTCGACATTTTGAGGCATATATTCTACTTTATCAAAAATCTTCTTTATTAATTCTTTTCTTCTTGGTGAAGCCGAAGCAAGTATTACTCTCATTATTCCTTACCTTTCCAAATTCCGTCTTCGCCTTTTTCGAATTTGTCGCCAATTAAATCTAGAATCTTTTCTTGCTTTGATGAAGAATCTGCAACTTGTGCTGACATTGCATAGCAATATGCAGCAAGCTCATAGTTCTTTACATCCATACAATCTTCAGCAACACTTACCATTTGTTTGAAGTCCATTCCTTCTAGGTTCTTTGCTTTATATTCAGCAACAAGAGCTTTGTCTCCCTTCTTTTGAGCGATTTCTACAACCTTATTGATTGCAGATCTAAGTCCAAGACATGCTGCCTTTTTATAGTACTCAAATGCCTTATTATCGTCTTTAGCAACATCTTCGCCCTTTGAATATTTTTCAGCAAGATAATATGCGGCCTTAACAGTATCAGCTTTTGCTAAATCCTCTAACATCTTTAGATATTTTGCTTTATCTTCATCGAATTTTATACGAGCAAGTTCAGCACCTGCATCTAACATTCCAAGTTCATATGCTTCTGTATAATATCTAACTGCCATTTTGCCATCTTTACCGATGCCATAGAATGGATCATTAAATACGCCAAGTTGATATAAAGCTGGAGGATATTTTGCATCTGCCGCATAACTAAATAATTCTTCTGCCTTCTCTAAATTCTTATCTACACTAAGTCCATGTTTAAAACATACACCAGCAAAATAGTTAGCTTCTTTAACACCTGCATTAACAGCATCTCTACTCATATTAATTGCATTTTGATAGCTTTGCTTGCAGCCTAGCCCCATTATGTTTGCATAAATAATATTTAATATGGCTTTCTTATTACCACGTTCGTATGCTCTTTGGTAATATCTTAAACTCTTCCAATAATCTTGCTCTACGCCAATACCTTTATCGTAGATATAAGCAAGAGCCATATATGCAGAATTAATATTCTCTTTAGCACATGCTTTGAAAAGTTCTGAGGACATTTTTTGTTTTTCTACATCTTGAGATTTTGAATATAAAATTGCTAATGCGTATTTTGCAGGAACAATATTTAAATCTGCAGCTTTTTTGAATATAGGTTCAACCTTTTTGAAAATCTCACTGCCTTTAGCAATAGATTCTGCATCGACCTTATCCATTAGCATAAAGCCTTCTTTTGCTTGAGGAAGTGCTAATTCATATTGAGCTCCTGGATGATTTAATTTTGCAGCCTTTTCAAAAAACTCTTGGGCTTTTTTCATATCAATTTCTTCATCGCAAAGGCCCTTCTTATAGATAACACCTAAAGTATAACTAGCTGTGGCATCGCCAAGTTCACTAGCCTTTAGGTAAATATCTAATGCCTTTTTAGGATCTTCTTTTACGCCAATACCATTTGCATACATATATGCAAGATAAGTCTTCGCTTCAGCGTTATTCAAATTTGATGCTTTTTCGAACCATTGATATGCTTCTTTTTCATCAAGATCAACGCCAACACCAGAAAGATATAATCTTCCTAGCTTGACCATGCTTTGAGCGTTATTCTCTTGTGCTTCTTGTTGAATTTTCTTTAATCCCATTTAGTTTAACCCTCATACTTTACTATTATTTATTTTATCACGCGCGTAATATTTAATGCAATATTGACAAAAACGGCTATAAGCAAAAAAAGGTTGCTTTTTCAAGCAACCTTAATTATGCATTTTATTAATCCTATAGAATTTGAAGATTCTTCTTATATGCTCTCTTGAAATCTGGAATTGCAGCCATAGCATCCTTAAGTTCCAGAGAAATATCTCCATCCCCTTCAACCTTCATGATTACGCTATCACCTAGAACATCGCAAAGGATTGTACTTACTGCATTAGACATACTTCTATCTAAGCTTTCTGCGATTCTAACAATAACACCAAGTTTTAAGATTGCAGATAAATCTTCTTCTGTAAGCATATCTTTATATTTAGCAAGTTCTGACATTTGAATTTCACCCTTTCTATGAAGAGAAGCTACAAACGCAGCAACTACTAAGTCTTTATGAGAAATACCATATAGGTTACTATTTAAAATGATATATGCTGTATGGTATTGGTGATCATAGTACTTAATTCTTGAACCAGAATCGTGTAATAGAGCAGCAACTCTTAATACTTTCATATATTGTCTTGGTAACTTATGTAATACCTTTAATTGCTTATATAATTGCATTGATAGATTATAAACTTGTTCAGCATGAGGAATGTTCTCATTGAAGAAGTTTAATAATGAATACAAGCTGTGTCCTAAGATATCGTTGATTGGTCTATCATTTGTTGATGGTACAGCATATTTAAACATTGCACCTTCTCTTAAACCACAACCTGACATTGTAATCATATCAAAGCTGTTATGCTTCATAATTGCACTCATAATTGCAAGAGCTGCTGGGAAGATATCTGCACGAACTGAAGATAATCCTTTAATCTTCATTGTGCTATCAATTTCCATTGCTCTAATGTTGTTATAAATACTATCGAATTCGTTTTGTGGTAATTCGTAGTTATGAGCCATAGATAAAGGATATTTCTTTAACATTCTTGAAATCTTACCTAAGTTTCTGAATGAACCACCTACCCCAATAAGCTTTGTATCTGGAGCCATTTCTTGAAGCCATGTTAATTTATCTAATTGAGATAAAACATATGCTTCCATCTTCTTAGATTTTTCAAGAGGAGATAATCCTTCTTGTTTAAACATATCTGTAATTACTACAGTTCCTAATGGAAGAGTAGCAAAATTTAATAAATTCTTTCTATTGTAATAAACGAATTGTGTACTACCGCCACCAATATCTACGATAAGTCCTCTAGGAATATCTAAAGAGTTGATAACACCTTGATAAACAAGTTTTGCTTCTTCCTCTTCTTCAAGAACTTTTAATTTAATACCTGTACATGATTCGATTTCATCCAAGAAACCTCTTTGGTTCTTAGCTTTTCTAACAGCTTCAGTAGCATAAGCATAGACTTTCTCTATCTTATTTGCTTCGCAAAGCTTTGAAAACATCTTTATAGTCTTAACTGTTTGCGCGATTCTAACTGGCTGAATAAAACCATCAACTTCCATATCTTGCGCAAGTCTTAATGTCTCTTTAAGTTGATCTCTTACTTGGAAATAACCGCCCTCTAGGACATCTACAATAACTAGACGAGCTGAATTTGAACCTACATCAATAATTGCAATTTTTTCCATATAAATCCTTCGTAAATTATTCTTTATAATCAGAATAATTATATCATAAGATACAATTAGTGTCTATACCCATATTTTTACTAAAACATAAAACTCGGCAGCCCTAGACTGCCGATAAAATCAAGAATTTTTAAGATTTTGAGCAAACTGTATTAAATACTCTTTTATGCCATCCATGACCTTATAGTACTTATCAATATCCTTCATAAGCCAAGGGTCCGGAATGTCTACATATTTTCCTATCGCAACCTCAGACAAAGTCTTGAATTTCTTCTTAAATGGAATTGGTGTAAAAAACTTGTTTGAATTATTCATTCCAATAATCAAATCTGCTTCTTTTAAGTCCTTCCATGCCTCAAGTTTATATCTTGGATGATGAGCAAATACTTCTTCATCACTAAAACCTTCTCTCTTAAGCGCTAATGCAGCTTTTGGGTGGATTTTAAATGATTTATTAAGCATTGCTGCAGATGAAACTCTTTCAACCTTACTAGCTAACGCCTTATCATTTTCAATCATTCTTTTAAACATATATTCGCAATATGGACTTCTACATATATTTGACGAACAAACAAACACTATTTTCATTATTGAGCAAACTCCACTAAGTCTTTTTTCATATTCTCTAACATTATTTTAATATATCTTTCATCTGTTTCGGAACATTTTTCTGCAATACAAAAGTTTATATGAGTATCCATAGAAACACAAGTTAATTGGAAGTATGGTCTATTCTTAACAGCTCCTGTTACAAATACATCAACTGGCTTACATCCTTCAAATGTCATACAGCTATTAGGAATCTTTCCAAGATTGCTCATTTGCATTATTGGATTCTCATAACCTATTCTAACTGCTAAGTTTGCAATAAAATCCCATCTAAATACTTTATACGCTAACGCTAATAGTGGGATTCCATATAAACCAACTACCTCATCTTCCTTATGAGCATTATTAATTGCAGCGACCTTCTTTAGAGTATCAATATAAGTTTCACCTACACCATCAATTTTGCATGGCATAAATGCAACCATGTTAGTACAACCATCTAGTTGTTCACCCTTCATTAAGTGTCTTCTTAAATCTATAATAGATGTAATGTTCAATACTTCATCATTACTAAAGCCTGCTTCTTTTGCATAAGCTCTAAAATATGCAGCAAGAATAACGTCATTTATTGAGGCGCCATATTCTTTTCCTCTTTGTTTTAGTTTGTCAAAGATTGAGATATCTAATCTGTCTGTTACAAATCTCTTCTCAACATCTTTTTCTTGAGTAAATCTAAAGTGTGACTTAACTCCCATTTTAGAAGCATTGTTATAAAGTTTCTTTGCAATGGTAACCTTCTTTGGATCCATCTTTTCATACAATTGCTTCATCTCTCTAGAACCATTTCTAATAGAAACAGAATCAGCATTTCCTTCTCTAATTATTGCATTGTAACATTCAATGATTTTACCTGTGACATACTTAAGTTCATTGCCATCGAAACATTGGTGATTAACAAGTAATGCAAAAGAACATGCATTTCCGCTTGTAAAAATTTTTGCTCTAAATTGCAATTTTGCTCTATGTGAGATATAGCCCTTTAAGAATTCTTCTGTTGCTCCTCTTAAATCAGCAACTTCTTCTTTTGTTGCCATATCATCAAGAGTATAGTCGTCGTTTACAACCCAGTGGTGTTTAAAAATATTTGCACTATATCTTGATCTTAGAACATAAACATTGTCTACAACTTTTTTAATTGCACGTCTCAAGATTTGTAAGTCCAAATCACCTTCGCTATATATTGCTACGTGCATCATCCTATCATAATACTTTGATAATATATATTGGGTTTTATCCCATAATTCCGCTTTAATTCTTTTTTTCATTTTTGCAGTTTTTCCTTTAACAACAAATTATGCAAATTCGGTATTTACACAGTTATTATTTCCCAAGCCTGCGTTTTGACTATAACATATAAAATAGACAGTTACAACACCCCTCTTGTCTACTTGTGTTTAAGTCATATTTTTTATCACTCTACTTACAGTATAATTGCCCTATTTAACGGCAAAATGGGAGATATCAGATCCCCGACATCTCCCATAGATTACAAGCTAATTATACTAGAAAAAATTATTTTTTCAAGGTCTTCATGTGTAATTCTTTCATACCATCTACTTCATCGCATATTGGCTTTAAATTACAATGAGCACAATCTAGATTAATATTGTCTAAAATATGATTTAGTGCCCTTGTTGCTACGTCTATTTTTTCAACAGTTTCTGTTATAGAATCATAATCAACATTAGGCTCTGTCACATATATAATTTTTACTGCTTTTACGTTTTCGAACTCAAGATACTTTTTAATAAAACTGTTACCAATTCTTTCAAAATTCAAGCCCTTCTTTAAAGCTTTTTTACTAACTCTTACTTGCTCTCTTTTTGTTATTCCTGAACATCTAGACATAAAGCCTTCGACATTATATTTATATTTAACAAACTCTAATTCCTTAATTAAATCAAAGAATTTTTGCTCATCATTTTCCATATCTTTTAAAGATAGAATTACAATCTTAGCAAATGATGTGTCACCCTTAATCTCGCTTAGGTCTTTTCCATAAACAATAGTTTCACTATCAAATTGTTTTTCTGTAACTGTGACAAGACCAACGGCTTTATTGTTGCCGCCACCAAGTTCGTAGGCACTATCACTTTGAAGTATTAATTCAAACTTATCTGTAATAGGTGCAATCTTGTCCCTATTATAAACAAATCTTTTAGCCCCAAATGGTGCTAAAAGATTCTCAATGTTATTTAGATACTTATCAAAAAGTTCCATTATTATAGTCTTCTATCTCTCTTCATGTTATCGTAGTGTTTTCCTAGAAGTTTATAAACCCAGTAAACAAGTTTCATATCTAGGTTAAACCAATATATAACAAAGAATAATGCAAGTAGTCCAACAAATACTGCTGCTAATACTATTAATAAAACAAAATACCATTCCATATTAACTACCTCCTACCAAGCTTCTGAATCGTCGAAATCAACCAATGATGGGTCAAGTGGTTTTTCTTTAGCAACAGAGAACATATACTTATTAACTTGATCTCTCATTGCTCTTCTTGAAACAGTTCTTGGGTCCATTAAGTCTTGGCTTACCCAAATAAACTTAACATGTCTTTCTCTTGCTTGATCATCAAATGTACCATTTAAACCATCCATACCTTTACAAGAGATTTGGTCATACATAATAACAGTATCTGCATTATATTCTTCAACTGTTCTCCAAAGTTCATCAACAACGTTATGATATCCACCTTTTGTATGTCTTCTCATAGTTGTTCTTTGATAGCTCTTAGCTAAATCTTGAAGAGCATGCTCTTTTGTATCTGTTCTGAAATGAATCATAGAAATTTGTGTTTCCATATCCATAACTACTTCTATACCCCAACAGTTTAATAACCATGTAGCTAAAGATGTATAATAGTTTGCAGGACAAGACCAAACGATAGCTCTATGACGAGGTTCTTTTATTACAAGCTCCTTCTTCTCATAACCCTTCATCATTATCTTATTTACTTTCTTGTCAACTTTTAAGAATCTCTTATCAAAGCCACCTGACAAATGATAATAATAAAGTCTATATAACCAGAATGTTGCACCTGTCATTTGAGGATAGTCAGTTCTTTGTACTTCCCACTTCTTTAATTCATAATCTAATTGCTTGTTGTAATTCTCAAGAGCTGCAAAGAATGCATCCCAATCAAATTTTTCACCTGTTTGTTCTTCGACAAATTTTATTAATTCTTCAAGTTCCTTAACAGCATAATCTTGAACATCTTCTCCATTGTATCTTAATGGAACGTTATATACATGTGTAGGCAAATTCAATCTTCTTTCCAAGAATGAACTGTTCATAACAGAACCATCACATGGCATATTACAAGATATAGCGCACTTACCAATCTTTGGATAATCATCTTCAATAGCAACACCTGATTCTGCTGCTGGAAGTGGACATACGTCTGATGGAACACCAAAACTCTCTACTGAATCGATATAAGGAATTGAAATCAATTGGTCTACCATTGAACACAAGAATATAGGCATTGTTTGTACTGGTAAAACTTTAAGATTTGGGAATCCTGCCATAAACTCGATTGGAATTAATTCATCTACACAAACTGTCTTTTTAGATAGTTTGTTATTTGGATTAATCTTTTCATCTGACACGAAGCTTTGATGAAGGATATCTGTACATCCTTTAATAATCATATTGAAATGAAGGTGTGCACATCTTAATGATGCTCCTCTTAATCCTTCTGTATGTCTATCTATAAATGCTGGAGCTGAAAGATAACTTGACATCCAACGATATTTCCAAATAGCTTTAATTGTTGAGATAGGAGCTTTTAGCACCATCTTAATCATATCTTTCCATGTAACCATCCAACGATAGAAATCGTACATAGTATCTTTAAAGCCTCTCCATTCTCTATGCTTTAAAAGATATGTCTTATCTTGGTGAAGAGAGCCAAGTCCTTTAACTTTTTCTTCTTTTGTTGTATCTTTCATTATTTGGCCTCCTCATTATTTTCTTTTGCTTTTTTATTCTTCTGAATCTTCTTAATCTCTAAACTCTCAACAAACGCTTGGATACGTGTTCTTAATTGTCCTGAAGCACTTGCTGTATATTGTCTGTCGATTGCGATAGATGGAATATTATATTCATTATTCATAATATATGAAGCTAGAGCTCTTTCATATCCCCAGAATTCACAGAATTTTAATTGTTCATAAACTACACCATCAGCCTTGAATTCTTTAACCTTATCTGCAACGAATTGCTTTCTACCATGAACTTTTGCTTGTTCCATGTATCTTGGACATTGAGAAGTCTTCATATAATGTTTGCAGATTGTATATAGTGGATCTTCATCATCTTTTAATTCGATAACTTCTCTTCCAGGAGTTGAACCAAAGCAATATCTATCAAAGCAAACATATGCACCACTATCTTCCATAAGCTTAGTGAAATCTGCATCATCCATTTCAGAACCAACAACAGCAATTCTTGCACGTGGCTTCTTCTTATCTGGAACTCTTGTCTTAATTTCTTCAAGAGTTTCTCTTAATTTATCAACGATTAAATATTTAGGGCATGCATATGTAACAAGATTTAAAATATGATATTCATAACCTGTAATTCTTGGATACTCTTCTTTTCTGAATTCACCAATTTCTGTTATGATTTTGCAAACTTCATTATGGATTTCAACAGCTTTTCTAATAGCGTCAGATGAAACATCTACTCCATATACTTCATGTAATTTATCTAATACTTTTGTTTTTAATTGATCTTTATATTGTTGAATACAATGCTCATCTGTTTTAAATGGCATATCGATAATACTTGTAAAGAACTTACCTGTTCCTAATTTTAAGATATCAAAATGCTCTACACATCGATTCATTTCTGAACAAGTTTCACCAGCCATAAATGCTGATAAAAAATTGTATCCTCCTTCGATACCTCTCTCTAAAAGAGCTTTACAATATCCGCAAAGATAACTACTTAAATAATATGTAGCGATATCTACTGCGCCAGATCTTGGTGCTCTTAATCTTACTGAGAAACAGTTGTCTAAATTTAGAAGTACTTCTGGAATGTGATAGCAAGTATAACCAATAGCTAATTTGCCTTCGTCACATGCTTGTTTTACTAAATCATTATGAGCATCTTGCAAAAGATTCTCAAAATAATATAAGTGTTTTAAATCTTTCATATAACATGGCTCCAATTAAATTTTAAAAGTTCGTTAAAATTATATCAAATGTAAAAAAAATAGTCTATAACGCATAGACCATTTATATAACTATTTTTTTTCATTTAGGCAATCAATATAACCAAGAACTTTCAATTTGTCTATATCGTCTAGTTTCTCGAACTTTGAAACCAGTATTCTTTCTTCCTTTGACTGCGTTTCATCTACGTCCCTTCCAAGCAGATAATCAATAGAACAATTGAAATAATTGGCGAGTTTTAACAATCCATCTGGCAATGGCATTCTAAGCCCACTTTCCCAACTAGAAATATGGCTTTGTCTCAAACCGGCTTCTTTTGCAAGTTCTGCTTGAGTTAATCCCATTTCTTGACGTAATTCCTTTAGTCTTTGTGCAAACATAATTCTTCTCCCTGCGAAAATCATATTAACACAACTCGGATATTTTTGTTTGACAATATCCGAACTCGGTTATATAATATACTAAAAATAACCTAACTCGGTTATTTATGCGGACTTCGTACCCGCTAAGTCTAAAAGACCTTTCTCCCTGAAACAGGTCTTTTAGACATTTCCTAATATCTATGTACAAGAAAAGACTACAACAAAAGCATCTAACACTACTTCTATTGTTATTATTGGCTTTTTCAATAATTCTTATTCTATGCTTTGTAAACTCTCAAAATATTGCAAACGCAGATACTGTAACAAAAGTTATAGATGTAACTCTTATTACAATAGATCAGAACCACGTAAAGACTTCGACTAGTGTTGGTTCTATTTCAGCCTCTTACGATGGTAATAAATATATCCTTGGTTCTACTTCTTCAACAACCAGTGGTATAGGATATTATTTAAATAAACACAACGTGACTAGTGGTAATTATTTTTCAGCAGGCGAGTACTATCCTATAACAACAAAGAATGGTCAATACGTTTTTGAAACTCAATCAAGTATCACCTCTATGAATATCTTTAATCCATATAATACCATTACATACACTATTGATAGAGGAACATGTCCATCACCAAGACCTAATGCTTATTATGTGACAGAAGATACAACTATTACCCTACCAACCCCAATTAGAGATGGTTTTAAATTTGCAGGATGGGCTGTCAATGATGACAATACTAACTGCATAACATCTTTTAAGACTAAAGATTATAAAAACGGAATTCATATATATACTATTTGGTCAGAAATATATTCAATACCTGTATACAAGACTTCTTACACTCATTACGAGGAGTCTGTTAGCAAAATTGGCACAATTGATTGTTACTTAAATGCAACAGGAGAATATTATATTTTTGATAATGAATTCTACTCTTATACTTCATCTTATCCAAATGCATCCTTTTTAATTACAACAAAAACAAACAATCAAGTTAGCTATGTTGACTATAATGGACGCTGCATTTATTTTGCGACTGCAGGCATTCCTAAAAGAGTTGATATTACAGACACTGCATATTCTATAATCTATCAATTAAATGATGGACTAGAAGACCCTGATAATCCTCTATATAATTATTATTTTTCTATAGAAGAACTTTCTAATCTGCCTATACCAATTAAAGATGGATACAAATTCCTGGGCTGGTTTTTAGATGATCAATATAACAATATATCTTACACTTTATCCACTCCTGGACCTATTACCCTTTATGCAAAATGGGCTAAGTCGATAAAGATAAATGCATATTATAGATATACAGATTATTACTCTGATTTATATGAGATTGTTGATGTTATTGATGTATATGAATCTAACAACATGTATGCTTATTCTACAAACATAAATTCTCTTAATGATAAAAAGAGTGATACTACAACCTATTATGTATATAATGGCGATACGGAAATTCCTACTTACAATATAAATGGAACTATATATTCAAATCGTTCTTATGGGCTTCCAACAAGAATTGAATTAGATTATCCTAATTATTATTCAATAACATATCACTTTAACGAAGGATTAGAAGACCCAGATAACAATCTTATTAACTATTACTACATTAAAGACGATTTATTAAATAGAATAAATAAACCAATTAAAGAAGATAGTATATTCCTTGGTTGGTATCTAGATTCAGGATTTTTAAATTATTATGACAATTCTTCATTTACACCATCAAATATAGATTTATATGCCAAGTGGTCTAAGAAGTACTATATCGACGTGTATTATTACGATGTAAGTAGTGCTAGCCATGATTACGAAGTTGTTGGAAGTATTTACTATTATGAAAATGAAAACTTCTATTTCTATGGGTACCATAAAGATTCTTCTGATCAACTTGGTTACTATTATGACAAATATGACGCCACATCTTTTGCATTATATGACGACGAAATGAATCCTATAAAACCTATTGAATACAATGGGTATATGATTTCCAATAAGTCTGAGGGCGCTGCAAGTAAACTTTATATTTATAAACACTATATAGTTAAATACTTTGTAAATGGAAAATACTATTTTGAAACGTATGGAGCTTATAAAGAAACAGTTGAGTTTCCAAATTTTATTAACGGCTTTATCGGCGAGAACTATGACGCTCTTAAAATTGGCTTATTAACTATTGGAAAAGAATACGCTCTATATATCTTTAAAGGCTGGTCTTATACGGACACTAGTGACATCACGTGGTTTAATAAAGAAGATGTTAATCTAATAACAACCATGTCATATGGGGATACAGACGAATATGTTGTTAAAGTTTATGCCTATATGGAGTTCTACGGAAAACTTAACTCTTTAAATAGCGAGATAGATTATGATAACTATATTTCTCAAACCAATGGTATCATCACAGATAAATCAGATTATTCTCTTGATGATTTAATGCAAGAACATGTAACAATTATTAGTGCTGATTCACAAAAGACCGCGATAGATAAAATTGCGACTTATTTCAATTTTGATGATATATCTCTTCCAACTTTATCTTTATTTGATAAACTATTCTCCGGCGAGGAAGTATCTTTTAATGATTTATGGCAAAGCATATTAGGCAAAATAATAATAGGATTTCTTGCCGCAATAATCCTATCTTTAATAATTGCAATAATAATAAATATAATGAAAAACCTTTTTACGCCAAATCGTAATTAATTATTTTTGAGCAAATTGACTATTATAAAGCTCAGTATAGAATCCATTGGCTTTTAACAATTCTTCATGTGTTCCTTGCTCTATAATGTGTCCCTTATCCATAACAAGAATCATATCGGCATTCTTTATTGTAGATAGTCTATGTGCTACAACAAAACATGTTCTATCCTTCATCATTGCATCAAATGCCTGTTGTATCTTTATTTCAGTTCTTGTATCTACTGATGATGTAGCCTCATCAAGGATTAACATTTGTGGCAAATGCAACATAGCTCTTGCGATACACAATAACTGTCTTTGACCTTCTGAAAGATTGCTGTTTTCAGAAATCACTGTATCTAGACCTTGAGGTTGTCTCTTTATAAAGCTGTACGCTCTTGCTTTTTCTGCAGCCTCTATAACCTCTTCATCACTAGCTTCCCTTCCAAACTTAATATTGTCTCTAATAGTTCCGACAAAGATGTAACTATCTTGAAGGACCATACCATAGGAAGTTCTTAAACTATCTCTAGTCATATCGTTTATATTATGACCACTAACCTTTATCTCTCCATCATCTACATCATAGAATCTCATTAACAAATTAATTAAAGTAGTTTTGCCGCATCCAGTTCTTCCAACGATAGCAATGTTTTGACCAGGTTTTGCCTTTAGGTTTAATCCTTTAATTAACTCCTTGTCTTTTACATAAGAGAATGAAACATTGTTTAATTCAACTGTACCATCTACATCTTTTAAAACTAGTGCATTGTTTGAATCAGGCAACTCTCTAACCGCATCCATTAATCCAAATACTCTTTCTGCAGATGCTGTTGCACTTTCTATCTCTGTTAAAACATCTGTAATAGAATTAAATGGCTTAGCATACTTTTGAGCATAAGTTAGGAACATCGTTAATTGTCCAACAGTTAACATAAATGCACCGCCACCTATAACAGCTAAAGCACCAACAAGACCTGTTAAAGCATAAATAATATTATTAACAAAACGAGATGTTGGATTTGGTAGAGAAGACATAAATATAGCTTTTATTGAAACCTTCTCTAAATCTTCATTCGTCTTTTCAAATACTTCTTCACTCTTTTCTAAATAAGAGCATGTCTTATATAAAGTTTGCGCTGATACTGCATCTTGAACTTGAGATGCAATTTCCCCTCTTATATCTGATTGCTTCTTAAAATGTTTTCTTGTCATCTTACTAATAAAGCCAGCTAATACTAAAGACACTGGAGTTATCAAGACTACAATCAAGCCAATCTTATAATTAATAGACATCATAATAATTATTGTGCCTATTACTGTAGCAACACCTGTAAAGAACTGCGTTAAAGCAAGAATTAATCCATCAGAAATTTGGTCTACGTCTACAACCATTATAGATAAAAGCTCACCTGTTTTGTGCGAATCTAAATAAGATAGTGGAACGTTTTGAATTGTATCGAAAACGTCTTGTCTAATATCTTTTACTGCCTTATATGTGATTCTTGCAGCAAACACTTCTGTAAGCCATTCAACAACCATATATACAACTGTTAATCCAGCAATGATAGCGACAATCTTCCAAAGCTGCGTAAAGTCTACAGAACCATCAACCATTACATCTATTGCATCACCAATCAAAATAACTGAATACAATGAGGCTAAAACACCAACAAACGCCATTGCAAGAACTAGCACGACATCGTACCAATACTTCCATACATATTTAAACAATCTCCAAAAAGCAGGGTTATTAAATTTCTTCATTATTATCCCCTCCCTTTTGTTTGAGAATCATAAATCTCTGTATAGACTTCATTATTTCCATACAGTTGTTTATGCGTTCCATATCCAGCAATCTTACCATCTTCTAATACAAGAATATTGTCTGCTTGCATTACTGATGCAACTCTTTGAGAAACTATAATAGTTGTTAATCCTTCAAGTTTCTTTAATGATTTTCTTAATGCAAAATCTGTAGCATAATCTAGCGCTGATGAACTATCATCAAGCATTAAAATCTTTGGATTTTGAATTACTGCTCTAGCCACATTTAATCGTTGTTTTTGTCCACCAGAGAAATTAGATCCTTTTGCTGCAACCTCTGTATCAAGTCCTTCTTTTTCCATTACAAAGTCATAAGCTTGCGCTATCTTTAAAGCTTTATACATATCATCATCACTTGCATTAGGGTTTGCGAATTGCAAATTACTTCTTATAGTTCCTTTAAATAAAACAGCATGTTGAACAGCAATTGCTATATCTTTTCTTAGTTGATCAAATGGGTATTTTTTAACATTTACCCCATTAACTAGAACTTCACCATTATCTACATCATATAAACGTGGGATAAGATTTATTAAGCTTGTTTTTCCTGAGCCTGTTTCTCCAATAATACCTAGAGTCTCGCCTCTTCTAATTTTCAAGTTGATATTTTCTAAAACATGTCTATTTTCGTTATAAGAGAAAGTAACATCATTGAACTCAACGATGTTGTCTGTATTTTCCACCTTAACTTCAGTATTACCATCATCTGTAAATGATGGCTTTGTTTCTAAGAATTCATTTACTCTTACTGCAGAAGCTTGTGCCTTTGACATAATTGTAATTAATTCTGTTAGAACTACAATCGCAGTTAATATTTGCAATAAATAATTAACTAAAGAAGCAACTTCACCAGTAGTCATTATTGAATTATCTATAAAGTTGCCACCAAGCCATAGAACAACGACGATTGCTATATTTGCAATAGCGTAAGATAGTGGATGTAATAGCGAAGCAACCTTAGCAACATGTATTTGTCTGTTAGACAAATTCTCTGCTGTTGAATCAAATTTTGCAATCTCCTTCTTTTGAGTTGAGAATGCTCTTACAACTCTTACACCCTCTAAATTTTCTTTAAACATTAAAGATACTTTCTCAGTTCTTGATTGAATACCTTTATATCTTGGAATTGTATATTTGACAATAAACCATACAACTGCAAATATTACAGGAATAGAAGCAAGCACTATTGCGCCCATTATTGGATTAATAATAAATGACATTGTAACTGCGCCGATCAATATAAATGGGGTTCTTAAGAATAGTCTTAAGAATCTATTTACTCCATTAGCAACTTGATTAATATCTGACGTCAATCTTGTGACAACAGACGAACCACCTAGTTTATCTATATCCTTATTTGTTAACTTGTTTAAATGCGAGAAACTCTCTCTTCTTAAAGCTGTTCCCATGCCCATTCCTGCTACTGCAGAAAAGTACTGAGACACAACAGCAACACTTACTCCAAGAACTCCCATTAATATGATTAATCCAATATATTTGTATATTAAAACCTCATTTGGCTCGCCACCAAAATTAATACCACTATCGATAATAGTTTTCATAAGGATTGGGACTACAACTTCAAAGCAAGCTTCCAAAAATTTAAAAAATGGAGCTATAATACATTGCCATTTATAATCCTTTAAAAACTTTAACAACTTAATCATATCAATTCTCTATCGAACTAAATTATACCACAGTATAATTATTAATCCTTTCTAAACTTTAGATAAATTGGGATATATAAACATTCAATAAGGTTAATTCCGATTACTGCAATCGATATATAAGTAAAGAAAGGAAGAATAATGACAACATGTGCAAGTACTAGCGCAAAAAATACTATTGCAAATAGCAAATATAAAGCGTCTATTACACCTACAACTAATAAAGATATCATCAATATTTTCTTCAAAACATCTTCACTCATTAAAAATATATCTCCAATGCTTTCATCTCTTCTATAGAGGTTTTATACTCTACACAATTTTCCAAGCTTTCAACCATATAGCTCTTACTACCAGAATACATAAAACCATATGAAACTTTATTATCTACATAATGATAGTAATTATTAGAATTATTCTCCTTAACTGAAACAGTGCTGTTATATGCCATATATGGAGTAATACCACATACTGGCCAGTATAAAGTTACATTACTTTCTAAATCTATTATCGCGAAACAATTATTAACTTGACATGAATTATAACCTGCGATACCACCTACATATGTAATAGAGGTTCCCTCAGATTTTTGATTAACTATGATCTTTCCTTCAAATCCACAGCCATTAATGCTTCCTTTTTTAACAGTATTGTTATATACATTAGAACTCTCGTTATTTGATACTAGACCACCAATATAAATAAAACCTAGATAGTAATCTATTTCTATATTTCCTGTACTTTTTGTATTCTCAATATTGCCATAGTTAACAACAGCTACACCACCTATATTAAACACACAATTAGTAGAAACCATTCCTGTAAACAGATTCTCTTGAACATATGAATTCTCATTGTCATTTTGTGCGGTCACCGCACCAGAGTTTGAACTATTTGTAATAATTCCAAAATTAAAAATAGTAATTCCGCCTATAAATAGTCTTCTATACGGATCCTCTGAATAATAAGATAATACACTACCTGTATTGGAAACATTATTAACAGTTCCGAAATTGTATAATACAACACCAGCTAGATCACATAAAGTTCCCTTTATGTTTGAATCATTCTTAGAATTAATAATAAAGCCGAAATTCTCACCAGCAATAGCTGCATACTTTAGCACTGTAGTATCATTACTACCTGCTATTCCTACAATATCGCTTTCACCATTAACTATTACGTTTTCGATTGTTCCATTATTCTCGTTTGCAATAATATTAACTGCCAATCTTTTGTCACTAACAATATTTGTTTGTTGAACTGTAGCGTTGCCTAAAGTAACTTTTATATTAGCTGTCACAATTACATCTTCTATTACACCCTTGTTGTTATTAGTAATAACAGCATAATCTTCATTTACTTCTATATCACCGTTTACTTCAAAGCATACATTAGAAATCCTGCCTTCTAATGTCTTAATAAATGTAACACCTGGATCTATTGTAATAGTAAAACCATTACCATTTATTACACCGCTAAATGATTCATACGACTCACTTATAGTAATATCCGACTTTAATTCCATACTATATCCAAGTTCCATGGCTTTAACAAATTGTGCTTCTGAATAAACCAAGGTTGGACTATCATTTGTACCTACACCAATTAAATATGTAGCGCCAATTAAACCGCCTGATATGAACATCATTAGAACACAGACAACTAGAGCAAAAGATATAATCTTTTTAGTAGACTCCGTAAGACTAGCCCTAGAGACATTAATAACAGTTTCAGAGGCAACAATTTCTTCACTTGTTTTTATTCTTTGAATTGCTTGTAGGTTCTCAATTATTCGCTGATTCTTAAAAGCGCGTGGATATACTCTTTTTAATCTTGAATTCTCACCTAAAATTAATAACATCTCTAAAGGAGAAACAATACAATCCCCAAGATATAATCTTAGACATCTTTTTGCGGCATTTCTAAATAATGGATAAATAATTGCATTTTCCGGAATCTTTATATACTTATTAACTTCTAACAAATGAGACTCATATTGTTTAATAATTTTCTTAGCATTAAACAAGTAGCACAAAGACAAAATAGGAAATCTACCATAGCATAAATCACTGCAATGGTACCTACTGATAATTACATCAAAGTTATGATAATCGTCGTTTCTTATTGCAAGAAACAGATCTTGCGCTACTGATAAATCCATGACTATTTCTTTATCTTAACTCCTCTTGTATTTGCCCACTTATCTAAGATTGCAAATATATATTCTTCATTAACATCTTCTTTTTCAACTGCATTTACTAAGAATTGCTTTGTTGTAGAATATGTTTTAACTAATTCTTCAATACTGCCATGTTCCTTTTCAATTTGGCTAACCAGTATTTCGTTATCCTTCTTTAATTCTTCAATTTTCTTACTATTTTCAGACAGAACAAAAGCAACGTCCTTATTAATAAACTCACTAATCTTTTGAACGTTTGTATTATATTGCTCTAAAGATCTTTGCAAATCCTTAACGTTATAATTAATCTTCTTTTCTTCTATTAATCCTTCTAATTTTGAGATTTGAGATTTAGCTTCTCTTTCAATTTCATTGATTTGATTAATGCTCTTCTCTACATCTTCAAATCGAGAAGACATTCTTGATATATCATTAGAGTATTTAGAACTATTTCTTAAAAATTGGTCTACACTTGCAGCCAAATCAATGGATTTCTTTGTTTGATTCTCTAAAGTAGAATAAATCTCATTTAATCTATTCTTTGTATCTCCATTAAAAGTGGCCCCTAGTTTATTTAAACTATCCTCCATTGAAGAGTAAGTATCTGCAAGTTCTTGCAAACTACTTTGAATAGGAGTTAGTAAATCCCTATATCCTTTAAATACTTCAATTAAAGATTGTACGTCATTCATTTCCATAGTTCTTATCCTCTTTTCATCTTTTTTATTTTACTAAAAATATCTTTTTGTTTTTCTTTTACATCATTTATATCTTTCTTTAGAGTATCTAGAATAATATCTTTTGCTACATTATTCTTCATTACATCTAAATAGAATGAGACGATATCATAACCCAATTTGTCTCCGTTTTTTGCAGAACATGAATCAACAAGTTCTATAAGCTTGTCATCTTTAGAAATTCTAAATTGATCTTTCGCTTCTTCAATAAGACCTGCTCTCCAAAGTTCAATACCAGCACCTTTATGATCACCCTTTCTAACATATCCTTCGAATATATTAATCTTTTGAGCATATCTATCTGCATCTTCCTTTTCAAGCTTGTCTAAAAGCCATCTAGCATTATCATATTGTTCAAGTTTAATAAATTCATCAATTCTTGCAAATATCTCTTCATCTTTTAACTCTTGCTTACTTGCAATTGAATTTAATGTATCTATAGCATTCTTTTGAGACATGCATTCGAAGTTGTTCTCAAAATACGAATTAAATAATTCGACCTGCTTTCTCTCTACAACAAACAAGTTTTGTTTTGCTCTAGATAGACCAACATAGAATAGATTGAAATAATATCTATAAACCGAATTCTCTTCTGCTTTTTTCTTATTGATAATATTTCTCTTTAGAGAATCCCATTTATCTGCATTATCAGATAGGATATCAAGCAAGATAATACAATTTCTCTCTAATCCTTTAATCTCTGAGACTGTTAATATTTCTTGCTTTGGTAACAATTGTCTAATTTGTTTCTTCTTATCTTGATTGCCTACAACAATTGTCACATCAGAAAAAGCATTGTTCTCTAATCTATTGATTAGATTACCATCGTTGACATAAATTGTTCTTGTTGGCAAATCACTTTCTATACTCTTTCCTCTAATAACGAAACTATGATTACCAAATTGCTCAACATTTAAATCACTAAGTTTATCTATGATACCTTCAATTTTTTCACTGTTTCTATAATTATTTTTTAATTCAATAACATTAACGATATCTTTTTCAAACAATAATCTCTTCAAATAAGCAAAAGAGAAATATGTTGGATTAATCATTTGAAGAACATCCCCAACGCAGAATATCTTTAAAGCTAATGCTTTAAACAACTTTAGATTAATCTGTGTAAAGTCTTGAACCTCATCTAATACAACAGATGAATACTTTTGAATAGTATTAGCTCTCTTAAGTAAAAAACGAGAAGCCATATTATTATCCATATAATTATTGGCTTTTAAATACTTTAAATAATCTACGGATACCGCATAGATAACTTCGCATTCAGACCTAGAGAAACTATCTTTTCTTAAATCAATATACTCTTGAAGGGTTAATACCTCTTCATCTCCATCCCACCAGCCAAATATTAAACCATATATTTCCTTATAGATTAGTTCATATGAAATATATTTAATCTTTTCTAATTGACTCGCAAGATTATAGTTTTTTAAATTCTTTATATACTCTTTTATAAATAAACTCTCATCAGAAAAGGCTTTATACTGTTCACCATATTTTTTGTATAAATCCTCTATCATAAAGTAATCTACTTTATTATCTAGATAATCTACAATGGATTGAAGTTTTTCAACAAACTTTTTATCCTCTACAACATCAAGCCAGATACCAAGCTTATTCTCTATAGCAACTTTGTGATTTAAATCTAAATAAACGACATTTCCATTCTTTAAATCCTGAATGAAATCTTTAATGTTGTTTGTGAATAACTGAATCTTAACTTTCGTATCTTCTAAAAGAGCATGCGAATAAGTGCTATATAAAACTCTTCCTGTATATCTTCTACATGCAGCATAAATAATCTTATCTATACAAATGTTAGTCTTACCAGACCCTGCAACACCTTGAACAACCACGTTGTTATCTTCTAGTGTTACTATTCTTTCTTGCTCTTTATTTAATAAAGGGAAATTAACTTGATCTGCATTAGATAATATATATATTTTTGAAAAATCAAATTCTTTTACAGGATCATTTGTAGATTTTAATAAAACATCAAATGATGGATTATTTATATATACATTTAATCTTCTATCTTTGCTTCTAATCTTTGCATCAGAAACATATTTATAAAAGATAATATCTATCTTATTAAAAGAAAACTTTGTTGAGAAATTAAGGCCAAGTTTAAAGAAGAATTTATTCTTATTATCTAATGTAGAAACAATAAAACCAATATTATTATCTATCTTTAAATCTTTATTTTGCTTAATAAGATTTTGTAGCACTCCTTCAGATATCTTATTTAAGAACTTGTCTATAGATTGCAAATCTCTAGTTTGTTTAACAAACTGTTCTGTTTTATACACTCTGCTTTCGCTAGATAACACAACTTTTGTATTATCTATTGTGAAATTTATATAAACAGGAAATTGCATTAAGCCCCCTAGACAATTACATCATTTAAAATGATATCAAATCCGCCATTAAATAATTGAGATACGTCATATTCTTTATTATTTATGGCATCATAAGCACTATTATTCTTTAATCTATATTCTCTAACCAATTTCATTGATTTTTGAATGGTCTTTTTCTCTTTTATTAATCTTTCTTTATCATCTTTAAGTGACTTCTCACTTAACTTCTCTCTAAGCATTTCAAATGCTCTATCTTTGTTTTGCTTTTGAGATCTTTCATCTTGGCAATTTACAACTATTCCTGTTGGAATATGTGTAATTCTAATCGCTGTTTCAACTTTATTAACGTTCTGACCGCCAGCACCAGATGAATGATAATAATCTACTCTTATATCTTTATCATTAATTGCTAAATTATAATTAAACAATGGATAAACAAATACGCTTGCATCTTGCTTTATATCTACAAATCTATGAATGCCTATTTCTCTTTTTAATTTAGCGTATATATTAAGTCCACTTACTGTAATAATTGAACCATCTAAGTTAACAGAATAGCCTTCTTTTCTACAGTAAGAAACATACATATCTAAAAGCTTATTTGAGATAGTTTGTGTTGGAGATACAATCTCAATAATAGCCCCTTCATACTCATCAACCATTTTGCCGCTACTAATTCTTTTTAGATTGGACAAAATGCCATCTACCTTATTCTCAACTTGAGATAATACTCTTGGATCATTTTTAAACAGTTCTATTTCTTCTTGGCACTCTTTTAATTCTTGAAAAATATCAGCATATGGAACTATAGAATATAGTTCTTTAGATAATCTTGATGTAAGTTTTCTATCAATGGAAATTTCTGGAGACTCTAAAAGCGATTCTATCTCTAATTTTCTTTCATAATACTTATTTAGTTTATTAATAATCTCTTCTAAATTCATTTATTAGAAATTTAAAATTACCCTCGCTGTAAATACTCCATCTTTTTCAGAATAATCTACAAGACCATTATACTTTAACGCTGCTTTAGCAACAGATTTTGTTCCAATACCATGTTCGCCTGTTTTTGTAGAAACTGGGAATGGTCCATCAAAGACAACCTTATTATTGCAAGAATTCTCTACCAAAACTTTAAAACTATTAGGTTGATATTGAACATTAATCTTTATAAACTTTTCAGCACTACTAGGCATTCTTAAACAAGCTTCTGTGGCATTCTCTATTAAGTTCGCCATAAGACCTGCAAACTCTAACTCGTCAATTGGAATATTCTCAGGAATATTGATCTTGTTTTCAACTTCTATGCCTGCATCAAGTGCTTTTTGAATATAAACAGAAAGCAAGCTGTTAACTACATAATTCTTACAATACACTTGAGTATTTGTTGATTCAATCTTTGCACCAAGTGTTGCTAAATATTCATCTGCCTTCTCGTAATTCTCTTGGTCAATCATTTCTTTTATAATTACAACATGGTGTCTTAAATCATGTTTTAATCTTCTAACTTTCTCAAATGCATCATTTTGCATCTTAACTTGAGCTTCCCAATATCTTCTCTTTGCTTCTTCTTTTTGCTTATTCTCTCTAAATACTAAAAGTTCTTCCAAACTCGTTAGAACGGAAATCATACCAATATATATAACCATAAAAATACTCATCCCTAGAACCATTTCTATGTTATGGTATGGTTCCTTATAGTAAAGAGGTACTGGATATAATAAAACAAAATAGAACCAGCCAGCGAACAATACTGCAATGGACAATAATACTGCCCAAATACTTTTATATTTTTTATTATGAGCAAAACTTAAATATACTTTTCTAAACCACATTCCATATAGCAAACATATTCCTATGAATCCTAATAATCTCATAAATACTTCTACCCAAACATTCCCGTCGAAGAAATAGTAAGCAATAGCTTTTCCTATATAAACAACTAACAGAAAGGCGTCCAGTTGGATAAAGAACGAGAAGAATAACTGCAATATTGATCCCTCGTATAGATAAAAGCAAGTAGCCATAAAGGCGAACATGCATGTTATTAGAATTACTGAATAATACAATGTCGTATTAGAAGATAAATATAAATGACATAACAAGGCAATCATCAATGTGATAGTAAAACAAAACCCCCAGGCAATTCCTTTTTGCCAAGGCGTTCTTTTACTTTCTGAAATGCACTCGCATAGACTAATAGCTCCTAATATAGAAAGCACATTTAGTAGCATGCTGCTAACATTCATAGACTACTCCTTATTGAATGTATAATCTAAATATATTTTTTTAATCTGATTGTATGTATTCTTTGAGATAGGTAAATCAAAAGTACCCACATTAACTCCATACGAAGTAATATTCTTAATATAATCCATATTGACAATATAGCCACTATGAGGTTGTAAGAAATTAGGATATTGTTTTAATTCTTCCCAAAGCTCACTTGTTTTACTTCTTATCTTAATTTCATCACCATTAGATAAATGAACATATTGATAGTGACCACTAGATTCACTATAAACAAATGTACTTAAATTAATTCTTATTACTCCATCTGAAGTATTTCTAACCAGGAATTTATCCCCTTTTTCTCTCAACTTCTCTAATGCTCTATCTAAAGCATCTGTTACTCTTTCTTTTGTAGCAGGCTTAATTAGATAGTGAGTAGCATTTAATTCAAATGCATCTATTGCATATTCTTTTGAAGAAGTAATGAAAATAATCTCACTATGAGATTCCTTTTGACGGATTTCCTTTGCAGCGTCTGTTCCTTTTAAACCATCCATTAAAACATCTAAGAAATAAACATCAAAGCCACCATTCTTTTCAACATATTCGATTAGGTTGTTAGGATTTTGGAATGTCTTAACTTCAAAGTTTTCGTTTTTCTCTTTTTCATACTCCAAAAGAAGGGAAGAAATTCTCTTCACTTCGATAATTTCATCATCACAAACAGCAATACTAAACATGAATTAGTCTCCTTGTTAAGTTACTATTATTATAATTATTAAAGGGAGTTTTAGTCAATATCCGCATTTTTTAAAGAAAACATGCATATTCTGACTGACAAACCAAAAATACAAGACACTTTATTTATATTTAACTATTTTTTGATAAATAGTATCACTCTAAGAAATCTCTGAAATTGGCAGTTAACGGAACTTTTTTGCATTTTTTTATAAAAAAGTTCCGTTAACTATACATTTTCACGAATTATATTTTTGTTTATCGCTATTATTACAATCATTATTGATGTTTTATATCGCTGTTTAATTCAAAATTAATATCATTATTTTTAAATGACATAATAATTAATAATCTAATCTTGCTCTTTTCCTCGTTCAATTCATAATCATGACTATACACTAAAGTTTGTTTTGGTAATAAATACCCAAATTCACAACCAGAATTTATTTCCTCGGAAAAGGTTTCAGTTTCTCCCATGCATTCAATAAAAATTGGTCCACCAACATTACTGGCGTACTTTATAGTATGAAATGACTCGTTCTTCAACTCAACTCTAACATTAATTTTGGATTCTCCAATATAACTAACATTCATATCATATGAAAAATCTTCTTTATCAGCATTTGTTCGTGGAATAAAAATAAAAGCACAAACTGAAATTAAAATAATTAAAACAATACCAAACCAAATTAGCCCCTTTTTAAGCATGATATGAGAGTCCTTCTTTTTATTATTACACTCCTATTATATGACAGCATCAATAATA
>DFIJ01000011.1 GCA_002372775.1 Christensenella sp. UBA3700 | reverse complement strand
ATGGGTGACGAAAGAACATATGACTATGCGATTGCTTTGCGTGCTGTCAATACTATTGACTTCATGACTGCTGAAGCAGCCAATATTCCATTTGAAGTCTTAAGCACGGTTATGAGTCGTATCATCAATGAAGTACGTGGCGTAAACAGAGTCATGTATGACATTACTTCTAAACCACCAGGAACAATTGAATTTGAATAAACCCACGAATCACTGTAAGCCTTGAAACAAAAAGGCTTACAGTTTTTATATATTAAGAAATTGGTTTCGTCATTTAAAAAGTTATATACCAACTTATATGAGTAAATAGGTATATAACTTAGCCTTTCTCAGTGTCATATTGAGATGTTTTTTTCAATATTAGGATTTTATTTTCATGTGTCAATGAAATCTTGGACGTTCAAAGCTTGCATTACCAGTACTGTCACCTCTACCAACAGTAATCTTGAAGGTGGACGTGGGGTTAAAAGAAATATTGATGATTATCATTTAGATATGATTATATCAATGGGTTATAGAGTTATATTAAAAAGAGGCATAGTGTTAGGCGATGGGCAAATAAAGATTTAAAGCAATAAATAATTGATGGCTATGCAATCAATGAAAAACATTTGAATGCATTGAAAAAACTGTGGACATTTAAACTAGAATGCCAGCAAATACTTTAAATGTTGAAGAGAATGATGTGCTTCGTGCGTTTAATTTATATACAGATAATTGAACTTTGTAAGACCAGTATGAGTAAAGCCTACGGGGAATCAAAACTTATTTACAGAATCACTTATTTTGACTGTATGAATATGATTTCTCACATAAAATAGTGAAAAAATAGTGAAAAAATAGTGAGATTTATTTTCTTTTGGTATAATGGACTTATAAGTTAGGAGGTAGGAAATATGATTAAAGTGATTTTAACGAATGAGATATTGAAATACATTACAGCAATCGAAAAAAATAGGTTTAAAATCTCTAGTGTAAAGCTTCCTTATACTGTAGCAAATAGGCTTAGAAAGAATTCTAAAAAGAAGAGCTCATATGCATCAACAAAAATAGAAGGAAATCCTCTTTCAAAACAACAAGTAGATGAGGCTATTGAAAGTGATGAAAGAAAACATTTCTTGAAGCCAGAACAAGAAGTACGCAATTATTTTCTAGCTCTTAATTTTTTAGAGGAGAAAGCAAAGAAGAAAGAAAAGTTTTCAAAAGAACTTATTATAAATGTTCAAAAATGTGTAGAGCAGGGAGCTTCAAAAGAGAAGATTGGTCTTCGAAGTGCGATGCCACCTGGAGTATTATTCGCTGTTTATGACTCTCAAACAGGAAATCCTGATTATATACCACCTGAATATGTTGATATACCAAGTTTGTTAGATGAACTCGTTGAGTATGTCAATACAACGGATGATCACCCATTGATCGTAGCTGCCGTAGTACACTATCAATTGGTAACAATTCATCCTTTTGAAGATGGTAATGGCAGAACAGCAAGATTATTATCAGGATATATACTAGATATTAATGGTTTTGGATTTAATGGGATTGGATCGTTAGAAGAATACTTTGCCTATGACATAGATGAATACTATAATGCGATACAAATGGGATTGCCTGCATTGTATTATGCTGGAAGAGATAATCCGCCACACCCTGAAATATGGATTCACTATTTTTTAAGGATGGTGTTATTGTATTCAAACAAGGTATGCGAGTTATCTGAAAGGTCTAGCAGTGAAGAACTTGAAGGAAGTTTATCTTATCTAAAAGAGAAAGACAAAGCGCTGCTGTTACTTATATTAAAAAAGTACAAGCATGAGTTCACTCCTATAGAAGTAAGTAAAGATTTAGCTGTTACTAATAGAACTGTGATTAATAGACTAGCAAATCTTGTAAAAAACGGTTTCGTTGAGCCGCATATAGAAAAAACACGTATACGTTATTATGAACTAAGCGATTTTGCGAAAGAAAACGAGAAAGAAATAAAGAAAAGATTAAAAAACTAGATAAATAAAGGTATTTCCGAATAATGCCAATTGTTTATTAAATAAGCTGGTTTGCTACTACTTGATTATTAATGGAATTTGTGATAAAAAATAGCTAATGGAAAGAGGTGAAGGATGATTAACTTTTCTTGCAAATAAAACAGAAAGATGTGGTTGTGCTTTTGATAGTACGACTACGCACATTGCAAGAAAGTTATAAGTATATTTCACTTCATATAGTTTATTACCACTTTTAAATGGGCTTATTTTGCTATGAAGAGCTGCAAGAATGAACTTTCTTGCAGCTTTTTTTTGGAAGGGAGTGGTAGCAATGAAAATGATGAAAGAGTTGTTATATATGATTTTATCACTATAGTTTTGTGCGAAATATATTGTGAAAATTGAAAGGAGGGTAATGTTTATGTCGATGATTAAAATAGAAAATCTCACCTTCTCCTATCCAACAAGCTATGATTATATCTTTGAAAATGTTAGTTTTCAGATTGATAGCAATTGGAAGCTAGGCTTTGTTGGGAGAAATGGCAGGGGGAAGACAACATTGTTAAATCTCTTGCTTGGTCAATATGAATATTCTGGAAATATTGAAGCATCCGTTAAGTTTGATTATTTCCCCTATCCTATAGCGGACAAAACAAAGCTTACTAATGAAATATTTCTTGAAGTTGCACCAACGGCTGAAGAATGGGAATTAATGCGAGAACTGTCATATTTAGATATGGAAGCTGATGTGCTCTATCGACCATTCAATACACTTTCCAATGGTGAACAAACAAAGGTCTTATTAGCTGCTTTGTTTTGTAATGAAGGACATTTTCTTTTGATTGATGAACCAACCAACCATTTAGATGTAGAAGCACGTGAGATTGTTGCTGGGTATTTGAAAAAGAAGAAGGGATTTATTCTTGTCTCACATGATCGTTATTTCTTAGATAGCTGTGTTGATCATATTTTGTCTCTTAATAGAGCAACCATTGAAGTGGAAAGTGGTAACTTCTCATCATGGATGGAAAACTTTGAACGCCAGCAAGAATTCGAACTTGCCCAAAATAAACGTTTACAAAAAGATATCAACAGATTACAACAATCCGCTAAACGTTCATCACAATGGTCTGATCGTGTAGAAGCATCAAAAATCGGTGCAGCTGATAAAGGCTATGTAGGTCATAAAGCAGCGAAAATAATGAAACGCTCAAAAAATATTGAAGCAAGACAACAACAAGCTATTAAACAGAAATCAAACCTATTAAAGAATATGGAAACAACAGAAAATCTCAAGCTTTCTCCCTTAAAATATTATGCCAACACACTTGTGTCCTTTTCTGATGTTTCATGTTTTTATGATGGAAAGATGGTATCTGAACCAGTTTCATTGATAGTCCAGCAAGGAGACCGTATTGCGATTGATGGTCAAAATGGAAGTGGGAAAAGCAGTCTTCTGAAGCTTTTAATCGGTGAATCAATCACTCATACAGGTACAATACAGCATGGCTCTGGACTTATTATTTCTTATGTACCACAGGATACATCGCACCTTAAAGGCAACTTATCTGACTATGCACGAGAAAAATCTTTGGACGAAAGTCTCTTTAAGGCCATACTTAGAAAAATGGATTTTGAACGCATTCAGTTTGAAAAAGATATGCACGAATTTTCAGGTGGACAGAAGAAAAAAAGTCCTTATTGCTAAAAGTCTATGTGAGCAAGCCCATCTCTATGTTTGGGATGAACCTCTTAACTTTATTGATATCTACTCACGCATGCAAATTGAAGATCTGATCAAAGCATTTTCCCCAACAATGATCTTTGTTGAACACAACAAAGCTTTTCGCGATACAATCGCAACAAGAATAATTCAACTATAAGAAAATAGGATGTCAAAGTGTCTTGAAACAAAATGGATAATCTTGACAATACGTTATTTCTTCGTTAAAGGCAGGGTATTGCTTCAATGTTATAAAGTTTTCAGTATAGAAACAGTATCCTGAATTCTAGTAGGTGCATGATGAATTAGGGATGCAATTTGTTTCTATCAATCACCAGGCTTTATGATTACAAATGAGCGAAAATTATGTTCGTAAGCAACAATCGATAACAATATAAAACGCAATATGAAAAGTATTGGTTTATTGCTTATTAAGAAAGCAAAAACCAATACTTTTTTCATTCATTTAACTATAAAGGAATATATTTGAGATTAGACCTTCATAGAACGTTTTTTCGTAGAAAACAGAGATATTTACATCAATCAACAATGTTTATAAAGATTGAATTTAATTTAAAAATGTTGATAAAAACCTTTAAATATTTAAAGATTTACTTCGAAGTGATGACTGGAAAAGGTATAATGAACTTGTATATGCGAGGTTAACAACATGAAAGTAAATTACAATAATTTATTTAAGATTCTTATTGATATGAATCTTACAAAAACTGAATTTGCAGATAAGATTGGGTTATCTTCTGGAACGTTGGCTAAATTATCAAAAGGTCAAACAATTTCCATGGATAAACTTATAGATATCTGTGATTATTTACATTGTACATTTGATGATGTTATAGAAATAATTCCAAAGGAAGAACGAGGTGAATAATTGAATGGATATATATACTCCATATCGAACAATAACACGTGAACAGTTCCTTTTTCATGAAATGAGAATTGTGGCAAAACTATTATTAGAAGAAAAAAGTGATTCTGAAATTATTGGTGAAGTTGTAACGAACAATTTACTTCAGTATCCAACAGAAAAATCTTTAAATAACATAACGAGAGTTTGTTTGGCTAGATTTCATCAAGCAGAAAGTAAAGAGCTAATAGATATCGTAGCCAATGGCTCATCGGATGCGGCTAAACAGGCATGCCTATTTTTGATGATGAATTACTACAGAATTGTATGGGAATTTATGATTGGTGTGATTGGTGAAAAATACAGAACACAAGATTTATCTTTTACGAAAATGGATCTAAATTCTTTCTTTACTCGTCTTCAAGAACAAAATGTAGCTGTAGCTTCTTGGAGTGATTCCACAATTAATAAATGTAAACAAGTCTTAAAGAAAACTCTTGTTGAGAATGGATATCTGGATAATACAAGATCTGAAGTATTAAATAATATTATTCTGGATTTATCCGTGAAAGAAGCAATTGAAAATACAAACAACAAAGATGCATTAATTGCATTTGGATACATGTAGGAGGTCAATATGTCGAATATTACAGAAAGATTAGACCAGTTAAAAAAATTCATCCAAGAAGATGATTTTTTAAAAGGCCGTGGACTAAGCAACGAAGTTAACATTCGAATGTTTTGTTATAATCCAAAAGAAGAAATGGCTGTTCGATATTTTACAGATCACTTAAATAATGATGAATTAGCATGTAATGTTCAAGTTATTGATCTATACGAAACATTTCTTTCCATTTGTGAAGATAAAAGAATCTTGAATCGTATTCCCCAACTGGAAAAAAAACGTGGTAAGGAATTTCTAGAAAAACAATTTGAAAAATCATGCGATGCTACTGTATTCGCAAAAAAGATTGTCGATATATTTGATGATAATAATGATCTGTTATTGATAACAGGTGGTGGAAAGGTATTCCCATTTATGCGTGTGCATGCATTATTAAATACATTACAAGAAGACTTCAATAAAAAGCCAATTGTGGTTTTATATCCAGGTACCTTCGATGGTCACTATGTAAAATTATTTAATCAATTAAAATCAAACGAATACTATCGAGCATTTAATATAATCTAAGGGAGTGAAGATTATGAAAATCAAACAGATGTTTAAAGACGATATCGATCGTACAATTAATGGTGTTGTTCAGGTTGAGCAGGAAGATAATCAGGTAGTTGCTCAAGAAGTAAAAGAATATGTAGTTACATCCGAATTAAAGAAGCATTATGCAAAGTTCTTTAATGAATACAGTGAATCCTTTGATACACCTACCGATAATGTTGGGGTCTGGATTACGGGTTTCTTTGGAAGTGGTAAATCTCACTTTTTAAAGATGCTTTCATATCTGTTAGAAAACAAAGAAATTGATGGCAAAAGAACTGTAGATTACTTTGAAGAAAAGTTTGACGATACATTAGCTTTTATGAATGTTCGCAAATGTGTGAAGGCACCTACAGAAACGATTCTTTTTAATATTGATGCCAAGAGTTCTATCACAAAAGATAAAACTTCCGTATTAAAAATCTTCTATAAAGTCTTCTATGATCATATCGGACTATATGGAAGTGATTTAAAACTTGCCAAGTTGGAACAGTTCATCATTAAGCAAAGTAAAATGCAAGAATTTAAAGATGCATTTGAAGAAATTAATGGGGAAAGCTGGGAAAATACAAGACCAGATTATTCATTCTTTGAAACTGATGTTGTGGATGCTTTGGTTCAGGCGGGGGTTATGAATGAAACAAATGCACAACACTGGTTTGATAATGCAGAAATTACAAATACATCTCCGGAACAGTTTGCGAAAGAAGTTAAAGCCTATGTGGATTCTAAGCCAAAAGGGTTCCGCTTATTATTCATGATTGATGAAGCTGGTCAGTATGTCGGTGAAAGTAGTGATATGTTACTGAATTTACAGACAATCATTGAATTGTTAGGCAGCACATGCCGTGGACAGGTATGGGTTATGGCAACTGGTCAGGAAGCATTAGATGATATGTCTATTAAATTACGTCAGGATGAGTTTTCTCGTATCATGGCACGTTTTGCGATTCGTTTAAGCTTAACTTCTTCTTCTGTTGGTGAAGTTATTGAAAAGCGTTTATTAACTAAGACGGATGATGCTAATGCGATTCTTGATGGTGTATATGAAAATAATGAAAATGTGTTAAGTAACTTATACGCTTTTGATACGGAAATGAAGGATTTAAAGGGATTCAGTTCTGAAGATGAATTTGCCATAGTCTTCCCATTCGTACCTTATCAGTTTACAATCATGCAGAAAGTATTTAATGAAATTCGTAAACATGGTCACGCTGGTAAACATCAGTCCAGCGGTGAAAGATCTATGTTAAATGGATTCCAGGAATCTGCCCAACGTATTGAAGATAAAAATGAGCTTACTTTAGTACCAATGTATGCTTTCTATGATACATTACATAGCTTTTTGGACACTTCGGTTCGTTCTGTTATTGAACGTGCTGAAAAAGCAGCTAATGATGGTAATGGATTAACTGTAGATGATGTTAACTTATTGAAGTTATTGTATTTGGTTCGTTACATTGATGATATTAAATCGAATATTGAGAATTTAACTATATTAATGGCTGATTCTATCAATGTAGATAAATTGGAATTAAAACAACAAGTTACGGATTCTTTAGATCGCCTTCAAAAGCAAAATTATATTGCACGTAATGGAGAAATCTATCAATTCTTAACAGATGAAGAACAAGATATTGCTCGTGAAATCAGTAATCAGAGTATAGATTCAGCTAATGTGATCAGTCAGGTATGCAAGATTATTTATGATGATATTTACACAACAAAGAAATATAGATATTCAAGGAATGATTATAATTACGACTTTGATTTCGTGAAAGCCGTAGATAACCAGAATCATGGTAATTCAAACGGTGAAATGCAGTTGAAGTTTATCACGGAAGCAAATGATGATTCAGATGAACTTAGGTTGATTACAGAATCGAAAGATTATGAAGCCATTTGTAGATTATCTAAAGATTACTCTGTATTTTATAATATCGAAAATGCGTTAAAGATTGAAAAATATATTCGTCAAAAGAATGTGAGTCAATTACCTGAATCCACTCAAAATATTATAACGACTAAACAAAAGGAAGCTCGTAGATTACTTAATGAAGCTAAAGATAATATCAGTGAAGCCATTATTCATGGTAAGTTCTTTATTGATGGAGAAATTGTATCGATTCCTGGTACAAGTGTAAAAACAGTACTTGATAAAGCACTTGAAATTCTTGTAGAACATACGTATTCACATATTACTAAAGTGAATGAATTTGTAAATACAGATGCAGATATTCGTAATATTTTAGATGGCAATGTTGGAATGGAAGGAATGCAGGCTAACCAAGCAGCATGTGATACTGTTTATAGTTATTTAGAAAAACAAGCTATGATGAAAATGCCTACTTCTATGGCAGATATTCAATCCAGATATCAATCTATTCCATATGGTTGGAAAGAAATAGATATTGCAGCTGTTGTTGCAAGACTTATTCAAGCAAAAAAAGTTACAATTAAACATTCTGGTCAAACGATTCAACCAAATGATTATCGATTAGTTGAATATTTACGTAAGAAAACAGAAATTGGTTTAACAAACATCTCTATTCGAGAAACAATTCCGGCTCAAAAATTAAAGAGAGTTAAAGATATTTTAAAAGATTATTTTGATGTGATGGATGTTCCTGGTGATGAAGATGGATTAGTTGCATATATTACTAGATCTTTTAATGCCGAAAAATCAAATCTAGAAAATATGCAAAATCAAAACAATTTTTCTATGCATCCTGGATCTAGTGAAATTAAAGAAGCGTTATCTTATGTAAATAAAGTATTATTGGCTCAAAATGATAACATTTCCTTAGTTGATACAATTTATAATTTAGAAGATGAACTTTTAGATTCAAAAGATGACATGAGAGATGTTCAAAACTTCTATAAGACACAAATTAAATTATATGATAACGCATTAAGTTTAAGACATGATGTGATGCAGTATGAAAAGGATTATTTGTACGATATTCCAGCTGTAAAGGATGCTGTTGATAAGATTACTGATATTACAAAGATTTCTAATAATTTTAGATACAATCGCATTCCAGAATTGAATGATTGTATTTCAATTATTCAAGATGAAAGAAATAAAGTAATTGAATCAAAGAAAGTGGAAGTTATTGATGTGATTGATTCATGTTTACATGAAGTTGAATTAAAAGCAGACTCAAACGAAAAACTTCAAACCGCATTAACAAATGCAAAACAGCAATATAATGCAAGAAAAGATGAAGTCAACAGATTAAATAACTTGGTCGCCTTAGATGCAAAAATCAACACAATCACCAGTTTAAAAGATGACATTATAAATAAGATGGATACAATTTTAAATCAAAAGGTTGTTACACCAGTAACTCCATCTACTCCATCAAAACCAAGAACTAAGAAAGTACGTCAATTACAACGTGCAGTTGTCTTCAACCAAGTCAATTTAACAAGTGCTGAAGATGTTGAACGTTACTTATCCAATATAAAAAATAGATTATTAAGTTACATCAATGATGATGAAGAAATTCAGATCAAATAGGAAGGAGCATACAAATGAATAAAACAGCCATAAAAAACTATGCAGTTTGGGCAAGAAACGAGTTAAAAGAACTTGTCACTCAAAGAGCTTATGAATATGAAGTAACAGCAGATAGTGTTCCTTCGTATAATACAGTATCAGTACATGGAAGATTACTTACTGATGAAGAAAAAAAACAATTAAATGAACTAATCACTGAAGTGAAGAAAAATGGGGTTGATCATGTTGTTGAAGAAGTAGCTTATACTTGGTTTAACCGTTTTATTGCACTTCGTTATATAGAAGTAAATAATTATCTTCCACAAAGAGTCAGAGTCTTCACAAATGAAAATAATGAATTTAAACCTGAACTTTTAACAGAAGCTATTCACATTGAATTAGATGGTTTAGATAAACATAAGGTATTTGATTATATTGAGCAAAATAATCAGGAAGATCTATACAAATATCTATTGCTTACAATCTGTAATGATATGAATCAGTATCTTCCAAATATGTTTACATCCATCAGTGACTATAAAACTTTACTAATGCCAAATAACTTACTAAAAGAAGATGGTGTATTAGCTAAATTGATTTCAGATATTGATGAAGACAGTTGGAATGATCAGGTACAGATTATTGGCTGGCTGTATCAGTATTACAATAGTGAACTTAAAGATGTAGTTAAGAAAAAGAAAAACTACACAAAAGATGACATTCCAGCAGCAACACAGTTATTTACACCTGACTGGATTGTTCGTTATATGACTGAAAACTCTTTAGGTAGATTATGGATAGATGGACATCCTAACTTTAATCATGATGAATGGAAATATTATCTTGAAGAAGCAGAACAGGAACCTGAAGTATTAGAACAACTAAATAAAATCAAAGAAGAACATGAAAAGTTAAAACCTGAAGATATTAAAGTCATTGATCCATGTATGGGATCTGGACATATTTTAGTGTACGCTTTTGATGTATTGATGGATATATATAGAAATCAAGGCTATTCTGATAGAGATGCAGCTAGACTTATCTTAGAGAATAACTTGTATGGATTAGAAATTGATGAACGTGCATATCATTTAGCTTATTTCGCATTAATGATGAAAGCTAGGTCTTATAATAGACGAATTCTTTCTAAAGATACAAAAGTCAATGTATTTGAAATTAGAGAATCATCTGGGAAATTGAAATCTGAATATGATCAGTATTTAGGTAATTATAAAGATTTAGCACAATATTTAATTAATGAATTTCAAGAAGCAAAAGAATTAGGTTCTATTGTTAATCTTTCTTGTACAGAAGAACAATTAGATGAGTTAGAAAAACATATCAAGAATTTAAAAGCAAATGCATTAGATGTAGATTTAATAGCACAAACAGAAATCGATGAAATCTATGATTTGTTGATGCCATTAATTAGACAAGCAGGATTATTAGTTCAAAAATATGATGTGGTCATTACAAATCCTCCTTATATGGCACCTTCTCCAATACAAAAGTCATACGTTCAAAAGAACTATCCTGATTCAAAGTCAGATCTTTTTGCGGTATTTATTGAGAAATGTCATGCATTAACTAAAAAGAATGCTTACCAAGCTATGATAACAATGCATTCCTGGATGTTCTTATCAAGCTTTGAAAAATTAAGAACGAAGTTATTAAATACGAATACAATCGTAAATATGGCACATTTAGGTGCAAGAGCATTTGAAGATATTGGCGGTGAAGTTGTACAAACAACAGCATTTATCTTAGAAAATAATCTTATTAAAGATTATCAATCTAGTTTTAATAGATTAGTAGATTATAATTCACAAGATACTAAAGAAAATGAATATTTAACAAATAGAAACCTTTATGTATCTTCTTCTGAAAATTTCAGCAAAATCCCAGGAAGTCCGATTGCTTATTGGGTTAGTCAAACGTTAATTAAAGCTTTTAATCAAAAAAAAATATCAAGTTATGGTGTAACTAGAAAAGGCATGGCCACAGGTTTGAACAAAGAATTCGTTAGACTATGGTATGAAATTGATAATAAAATTATAGGATTTAAATTGAGCCGAGATGAGGCAAAAGAATCAAATTATAAATGGTTTCCATATGCAAATGGTGGTTATTATAGAAGATGGTATGGCAATAATTATTACGTTGTTAACTGGGAAAATGATGGCTATAGACTTCAACATGAAAAAACTGATGATGGAAATAGAATTCGTGCAGTTAATCTTAATTTGGATTTTATTTTTAAGCAATGCATTGTATGGAATTCTATCACGAGTGGAGAGAATTCTTTTAGATATCTTCCTAATGGATTTTTATTTAGTTCAGCTTCTAATGCATGGTTTGGAGAAAATATAGAATTTATACTATGTTTTTTAAATACTAAAATTTGTAGATATATAAAAAAAGTAATTAATCCTACTTTAAATACAAATCCAGGTGATATTGCAAAGTTACCGATAGTAATAAGAAATAATGAAACACTAAAATTGTATTTTAATAAGTTGATCAATTTATCAAAAGTTGACTGGGATTCTTTTGAAACCTCTTGGGATTTTACTGTACATCCATTAGTAAAGAATCATGTCAACACTATAAGTGAAGCATATTCATTATGGGATAAAGAATGTAATGATAGATTTAATCAGTTAAAGACTAATGAAGAAGAATTAAATAGAATTTTTATTGATATCTATAGATTACAGGATGAATTAGATCCTTATGTAGAAGATAATGATGTTACTGTAAGAAAAGCAGATTTAGTTCGTGATATTAAATCATTCATTTCTTATGCAGTAGGCTGTATGTTTGGTCGTTATTCTTTAGATACTGAAGGATTAGCTTATGCTGGTGGTGAATGGGATAATAGTAAATACAAGACATTCAATCCTGATAAAGATGATATTATTCCTATTTGTGATGAAGAATATTTTGAAGATGATATTGTAAGTCGATTTATTGAATTTGTTAGATGTGTTTATGGAGAAGATACATTAGAAGAAAACCTAAGATTTATTGCTGACACATTGGGGGATAAAGGCAATCCTAGAGAAGTATTACGTAATTATTTCTTGAATGATTTCTTTAAAGATCATTGCAATACATATCAGGTAACAGGATCTGGTAAACGTCCTATTTACTGGTTATTTGATAGTGGAAAGAAGAATGGATTTAAAGCATTAGTTTATATTCATAGATATACACCGGATTTAATTGCAAGAATGAGAACAGGATACATTCATCCACTTCAGTCTCAATATAGAACACAAATTGAAATGTTGAATAATCAGATAGATGAAGCAGTATCAACAAGTGAAAAAGTTAAGTTGCAAAAACAATTAAAGAAGATTAATGAACAATTAATAGAATTAAATAAATATGAAGAGATTATTCATCACTGGGCAGATAAGATGGAACCAATGGATTTAGATGATGGTGTAAAAGTCAATTATGCTAAGTTCCAGGAATTGTTGACGAAGATTAAGTAGGTGATTAATTATGGCTTTTAATGCAGAGCAAAAAAAAATTTATGATTTATTTAGTAGAAATACATATGGAATCCCAAGAAACCAAAGAAGATATGTGTGGCAAGAAAGAAATTGGGAGGAACTATATGAAGATATAGTTTACTCTATTACTTCTGGTACATCTCACTTTCTAGGAAGTTTTGTGCTCAAAGATGAAGGTAGAAAAAATGGAATTCCTAATTTTACTATAATTGATGGTCAACAAAGAATTGTTACTTTAACTATCTTATTAGGGAGTATTCTGTATAAACTTAGAAAAGAAAATCTCATGGATGATTTTGAAGGAACCAAATTATATTTATTTACTAAAGATGATAAAGCAAAAGAAACTAGTATTGTAAACTCTGACTATCATTTATCATTAGATAGAATAATATGTTTAATTAGAGATCTTAGCGATGAAGAATTCAATAAGACGTCACTTACAAAACTATTAGAAAAAGGTTGTGTTAATAAAAAAAGAGACAAGAATATAATAGATGCCTTTAAATATTTTACAACAAAAATTAATGAAAGTGCAGATTCAGACAATCCTGGTTTTATCATAAAACTTCGAGATATGACGGTTAATATTTCATATATAAGTATTATTTCCTCTTCAGAAGAAGATAGCTATACCATATTTGAGATACTTAATGCTCGAGGTACAGAGTTAGAAGATTATGAATTATTAAAGAACTACATAATGCGATATATTCAACCTGAAATTAATAGAGATAAAGCCAAATCCATTTGGATGGATATTGAAAATACTATTGGTACCGATTTTAAAAAGTTTATAAAACATTATGCAACTCATAAATGTAAATATAAAACAAATTCTATGTCAGTTTATAAAATCATACAGAGAGAATATAAAGCCAGAAATACAGAAGAATTATTGCTTGATTTGCAAAAGAAGAGTACATATTATAGCAAAATTATAGACCCGCAACATACTTGCAATCTCAATTCAGTGGAGTTTAGAGTATTAAGTTTCTTTAGAAAAAAAAGACAAGAACAGCTTCGCCCTGTGTTGTTAAGTATCATGCATCATCATGACATTGGAGATATTTCTAACTCAAGTTATGAACATATACTTGAGTTCTTATACAATTTCTATGTTTGTTATAACATAATTGGAGAAGAAAGTTCGAATAAACTAACAAATGTTGTTTATAAATATGCAGTCCAAATTGAGAATGATTATAGTGATAACTTGTTAAATCAATTTATGGCTGATTTGAAAATGAAACTACCTAATAAGGAAATATTTCAAAATGCATTTAAAAATATTGGGTATTCAAAATATAATACATTCTACGAAGGTGAAAAGAATAAGGATAGAGTTCAAACAGTTTTAGAAGTACTCGAAAGATATTTGAATAACGGTTTTTGTATGCCTGATTTCACAATTGAACATGTTTTGAATGACTCAGACTGTATGGAAAATGGACAAATTGGAAATCTATTGCCTTTAGAGTGTTCAATTAATACAAATTTAAAAAATGGTAGTTTTAACGACAAAATAAAAAAATACGAAGAATCTAATTATAAAACAACTAGAGGGTTCTGTAATAGATTTAGGAATGAAAAATCCTTTAATCCAAGTAAACGGACGGAATATTTATCAAATTTATTTTATGAAAATATTTTATCTCTAAAACATTAATAAATTTTTTTCTGAAATTTAAACATATTTCGCAATATTTGAAAGTTAATTGAATTAGGAGGTTCGGTATGGCTATCGAAGATATAAAAAAGGAATTGGAACAAAGGTTTGCTGAACCTTTAGATGAATTTTATAAAAGAAGAATCATATTTTGGAATGATGAAGATGGTGATTTCAAAGAAGAAGTTGCTGATTTGAAGTTATCTAATGCCAAAGTTTTAATATTGGATAAAAGTAATCAGTTTTTTTCTAAGAAATTACTGTCTTATGATGATCAGGATTCAAATTATCTAGTGTATAATCCTTTGATCGTTGATCCTGAACATGATTGGTTTTTGGATATAAAACTTTATAGTGATGAATATCGTGCGGATCAGACATCTCGTTGGATGCAGGATATGCATATTGCCAATACTCCAGAACTTCGTAAGGAAGTGAAGTATTACAAAGGATTCTTTAATGCAGCAAGTAGGCGTAAACTGATTAGTAATTTTGAAGGTGTTATTGATAAGAAATCATCGTTATATATGTCTATTCTCTCTGCCATTTGTGGTACTAAAGAAAGAACTCCAGAAAATATTATTAAATCTGTTATGTTGGCCGGTACTGATTTAGAAAATCCAATCAAAATGAATCTACTTAAGTATAGTGTCATTGACTTGTTTTGGAGAATGGTTCATAGTGCTACTGGTTTCAATGCATCTGAAAAGATCGATGATTTAACAAATCATGTTGTTCTAAGTGCTATTTCTAGAACGATGTCAAGTGATGTATTATCGGGACTTGAATCAAGATATTCAGATATTTACAGTGGATATTGTTATGATTTGATCTTTAATTGGATTCATAGTGAAAATAAGAATTCATTCAAACCGATAGGAGATTTTGTAACATCTAATTTAAATTTAGTTGATCGATTCAACCAGTTTGACATTCTTGCTATAGTCGATACAGATGTTTTACCTGTGATTGATGAAGTGATTTTGACTAAGTTAATGCATTCTATTATTGCTCGTAATTTAGATACTAATTCTATTATGAATGTTGTAGAAAAGAGAAGAACAAGTGCCTGGTATGAAGACTATTCTTATTTCTATGAAGGTATTTACCAGGTTGCATTAATGAATAAATTCTATGAAAGTCATTTGAATGGTTTCCATCATGTTACGGCTAAGGATATGTGGGACACATATACTTCAGATTATTATCAAATGGATTCTTATTACAGAGAATTTCATAATGCTTTCTCGACATGTCTTCAAACTATTCATCCTTCTTTAGATGATGACTTTAAAGATATAGCAGACTATGTTGAAAAAGAATATAAGAACTGGTATTTAGATAAATTAGCAACAAACTGGAATAAGGTTATTGAAGATGATTTAAGCAGTACGGGAAAGATTACAGGACTGGCCCAACAAACAGATTTCTATCAAGATGTTGTTAAAAAGATTGATGGTAAAGTATTTGTGATTATATCGGATGCGATGCGTTATGATGTTGCCCATTCATTAGCAAAACAATTGGAAATAGAAACAAAGGCGAATGTTTCCATTAGTGCACGACAAGGTATCTTCCCTACAATTACCAAGTGTGGTATGGCAGCCTTACTACCACATAAAAAACTGGAAGCTGTAATTCAAAATGATTCTGTTAAAGTTTTAGTAGATGGTCATACAAGTGAAATGAGTGATCGAGATGGAGTTTTAAAATCTTATAGTGAAAACAGTGTTGCGTTAAGATACAAAGACATCATTAGTATGAAACGTGATGAAAAGCGTGCTGCTGTTAAAGGAAAAGATATTGTCTATATTTATAATGATACAATCGATGCTTCAAGTCATAATGATGAAAGTACAGTATTTGATGCATGCAATAAAGCAATTAATGAAATAAAGAATTTAGTAAACGTTATTTGCAATGATTTACAAGGCGTAAATGTAGTTATTACTTCAGATCATGGATTCTTGTATACATACCAAGAATTAAGTGAAGAAGATAAGATGGAACGTTCTTCATTCAAGCAAAATATTATTGAACAAGGACGTCGTTATGTCATTACAGATAATGAAGCAAATCCTGATTTTTTAATGCCAGTAAATGGTATATACAACGATGCAAACATGTTAGGCTTTGCGCCTAGAGAAAATATACGTATTAAAGGTGCTGGTGGAGTTAACTTTGTACATGGTGGCACAAGCCTTCAGGAAATGTGTGTTCCAGTTATTACATATAAGTATTTAAGATCTGGATATAAGGCTTTACGTATTAATAAAGATAAGTATGATACTAAACAAGTATCCATCGCATTACTTTCGTCAAACCGAAAGATTAGCAATATGATCTTTAATTTAAGTTTCTATCAAAAAGAAGCAGTAAAAGATAATTATGTGCCATGTACATATATTGCTTATATTGAAGATGCAATGGGTAATGAAGTCAGTGATAGACAAAAGATTATTGCAGATAAAACGAGTACAGTTGCAAAAGATCGTGAATTTAAATGTACGTTTAATCTAAAATCACAAAAATTCAATAACACAGATACATACTATCTGGTGATTATTGATGAAGAAGGAAAACAAGTTCCTATTAAAGAAGAAGTGCAAATCGATATTGCGATGGCAATCGATGAATTTGATTTCTTTAGCTAGTTATAAGGGCGTTATGCCCTTTCTATGGAGTTTTTGGTAAATTTAGTTAGGTTCAAATCCTAACCATTGCTAATAAATATAATCATTTTATGAAAAGAACGGAGGACTAGTATATGTATTTTGACACATTAAATAGTGAGAAACAGGTTTCTTATCTAATTAAGCCTATAATCGAGGTTCTGCAAGAGGCTGGAGGTCAATTAGAACGTTCTGAGATAAGAGATAGAATTAGTGAAAAAGATGAGCATATTGCTGAATTTGAACAGAAAGTTTATACATCTAGTAAGTCTGGTAATCAATATAAGAGATTTGATTTTAAATTCAATTTTGCACTAAAGGAATTAAACTATGTTGGCTTCTTAATGTATGAAAAGTATAAACCTCTTGTTACTTTAACAGAAAAGGTTTTGCTGTAGATTTAGATCATTTTGATGTTGAAACAGAGGTGCGTGAAAAGGCAGCGATTTATTGGAAAGAGAATTCCGCAAAAAATAAAGATAAAAAAGTACAAAAAGACGAGATAATTAATGAAGATATTGAAGAGGAAAGTAAATCTAGTGAGGATGATGTTCTAGACGATGTAAAGGTTAAACTTCAAAGTGCCATTGCTAATATGTCACCAAAGAAATTTGAACAGTTTTCTCGTGTATTGCTTACAAAAATGGGGTCCAGTTCACAGATAAGGGAGTACAAATTTCAAATGATGGTGGTATTGACGGCTATGGGTATCATACAGACGATGATGATTTCAGAACAACTCGTGTTGTGATTCAATGTAAAAGATATAATTTTGGTGCAGTGAGTGAGCCAGAGATTAACCAATTCTTAGGCGCTATGAACAAATTTCAAGCTGATTATGGTGTATTTATAACAAATAGTAGATTTACGAATGCTGCTAGAATTGCAGCAAGAGAAGGAACTCCAATTACATTAATTGATGGAAATGATCTTATTCGATTGATAATAAGGTATGAATTATTTATAACTCCGGTTACTACCTATGTGTTAGATGATTTTTATAGTGAGAATTAATTGTGAAACAAAATAATGATTAGGAGGTTTTTATGGCAGATAGAGAGGAAATAAAGGAAAAGTTACGTTCTAACTTTGATGGGAAAATAGTAAGAAAAGATTTAACAAAGAAAATTAAAGAAGGCGCGAATGTTCCAGTCTATGTGCTAGAGTTCCTTCTTGGCCAATATTGTGGTAGTGATGATGAAAGTATCATTGAACAAGGTATTGAAAAAGTAAAAAAGATATTATCCGATAATTTTGTACGTCCTGATGAAGCGCAAAAGACTTTATCTGTACTTCGTGCCAAAGGTTTTTATACAGTAATTGACAAAGTCACAATTAACTTAAATATAAAAAAAGATACATATGAAGCAGAATTCTCTAATTTAGGTATAAAAGAAATTCCTATTTCTGAAGAATATCCAGAAAAGTATGATCGTTTATTATGTGGCGGTATCTGGTGTATTGTTCAATTGGAATATGAATATAATGAAGAAGATAAGCGTTCTAATCCTATCAAGATTGCTAAACTTACACCAATACAAATGCCACATGTGGACATTAATGAATTGAAAGAAGGTCGTAAAGCATTTAGTAAGGAAGAATGGATTGATATTTTACTTCGTTCTATTGGTATGGAGCCAGATCAATTATCTGAAAGAGAAAAATGGTTGTTGTTACTTCGCTTAGTACCACTTGTTGAAAATAATTATAACTTATGCGAATTAGGTCCAAGAAGTACAGGTAAATCGCATATCTACAAAGAGATATCTCCAAACAGTATTCTTGTGTCTGGTGGTCAGACAACAGTTGCCAATCTTTTTTATAACATGGGTAAACGTACTGTAGGTCTTGTAGGACTTTGGGATTGCGTAGCCTTTGATGAGATTGCAGGAATCAAATTTAAAGACAAAGAAGGCATCCAAATCATGAAAGACTATATGGCCAGTGGATCTTTTGCACGTGGCAAAGAAGAAAAAGCTGCCAGTGCATCCATGGTCTTTGTTGGTAACATTAACCGGAGTGTAGATGTATTACTGAAAACATCTTCCTTGTTTGATCCTTTCCCACCTGAAATGGGAACCGATACAGCGTTCTTAGATCGTATTCACTGCTATTTGCCAGGATGGGAAGTACCAAAGTTTAGACCGGATCACTTTACAGATGATTATGGTTTTATTACAGATTACTTTGCAGAATTTATTAGAGAACTAAGAAAAACACAGGAAAGTGATGCATTAGATAAATACTTTAAATTAGGTAAAAACTTAAATCAAAGAGACACAATTTCAGTACGAAAAACAGTATCTGGTTTAGTTAAATTATTATATCCAAATGAAGATTATACAAAAGAAGAACTTGAAGAGATTTTACGTATTGCTTTAGAAATGAGAAGACGTGTTAAAGAACAGTTGAAGAAAATTGGTGGCATGGAATTCTATGATGTGAACTTCTCATATATCGATAATGAATCTTTTGAAGAAAAGTATGTATCTGTTCCTGAACAGGGGTCAAGTACATTGATTCCCGAAGGCATGTGTAATCCAGGACAAATATATACAGTTTCTACGGGTAAGTATGGAATGATTGGCTTGTTCAGATTGGAATCACAGCTGTTGTCTGGTAATGGTAAATTAACATGCAATGGTATTGGAAGTGACAGAGAAGCAAGAGAAAGCACACAAAATGCTTTCAACTATTTAAAAGCCAACAGCAATCACATTAGCCAATCTATTAGTACAACAACAAAAGATTACATAATTCAGTTCCAAGATTTACAAGGAATTGGTATGACAAGTACATTAGCATTGCCTACATTAATTGCTATTTGTTCTATTGCATTACAGAAACCAACAGTAAGTTCACTTGCAGTATTAGGTGATATCAGTGTCAGTGGAACAGTTAACAAAGTGGAAAATCTAGCGAATACTTTACAGGCTTGTCTTGATTCAGGTGCCAAGAAAGTACTTTTACCAATTACATCAGCTGTAGATCTAGGAACAGTACCACCAGAACTGGTTGGGTGCTTTAATTTGATTTTTTTTAACAATGCAGAAGATGCAGTGTTTAAAGCGTTAGGAGTTGAATAAATGAGTAAAATACTTTTATGGATAGCAGATAATTCCAAAGAAACAATTTTCAGTTTAGTTCTAGGTGGATTGATAACAACAATATTTCAAAATAGAAAAAATATAGTAATTTGGATTAAAACTTTCTTCCAAAAAGAAAAAGAATTTCGCATTAGTTATGCTTATTTGTTTAGAATTAAAATTGAAAACAAATATTTGCTCATAAAAGGCAAACGTATAGAGCAGTATCAACCTGTTGGAGGTGTATTTAAGTATTACAATTCTTTTATAGAAAAGTACAATTTATGGGAGATTAAAGCAGAAAAAAATTCAAATTTTTTTGAAGAAAAGGATTTGCGTATTTTCGTTAAAGGTAAATATTTAACTAAATTTTTAGATTGGATTGAAACTAATCAAAATAGAGAGTGTGATTGTAAACGTGAATTTATTGAGGAATTAATTGTTCCTGGCTATTTACAAAAGGATGCAATTAATAATATCCAATTTGAATTTTTAAAACGCGTAAATTCAGGAATTCATTATTCCGCACATTTCAAATGCCAAGAAATTTTAATTTTTGATATTTATGAAGTATCTAATTTATCAGAATCCAATATTTCCTATTTAAAGCAGAAAATAATGGAAAATGATAATTTAATCTTAGTTACAGCAGAAGATATTGAAAAACAATGTGTGCAAATAAATGACTTATCAAGAAAAATTGGCGCGCATGCGTCTCATATTATCTAAGGGAGGAATAACTATTGAACGTAACGTATACAAAAAATTATAAAGATTTAATTAACGAAATAGATGTTAGTGAAAGCGATTACAAAAAAGCTGTTGATCGTTATAAATCGATTAGTGAATTTTTGTCCATATCAAATTTGGCTAAATTTGATCCAAAAGTTTTTACACAAGGATCATTTAAATTGGGTACAGCAGTGAAACCATTAACAGAAGAAGGATCATATGATATAGATTTAGTAATTGAATTAAAGACAATAGATAAAAAAATTTTAACTCAAGAAGAATTAAAAAAGTTAGTTGGTGATGTGATAATTGATTATTCAAAGAACAATAATATGAAATCTATGCCAGAAAATGGTAAAAGATGTTGGACTTTGAATTATGTAGATGGTCATAATTTTCATGTAGATGTTCTACCAACAATCCCCAATATATCAAAAGAAATAAATGAACTAGCCTATACCGATAAACGACATAAAGAATATAAACTAATTACTACCAATTGGAATATTACAAATCCGCAAGATTACTATAAATGGTTTTTAAATCTTTCAAAACACTCTGAATACAAAAGAAAATATGCTCTTTCCAATAAAAAAGATATTGAGAAAATTCCTGATTATAAGATCAAGACACCATTACAGAGAATTATTCAAATTTTAAAAAGACATGCAGAAATCATGTTTAAAGACAAAATGGAATATAAGCCATCTTCTATAATTATTACAACGTTATCTGCAAAGGCCTACTCTCATTTAATTGATTCTAATTATACTTTTGATGAACTTATTAAGATTATTATTAAAAATTTAGAAAATGAATTAGATTTTTGTATGGGAAAATATTGCGTACTTAATCCCGTTGATAAGCGAGAAAATTTATCGTCAAAATGGAATGATGATATTTATTTTAATTTTTTTAAACAGTGGGTGAACCAATTGAAATTTGATTTTTCAGTTAACTCATCAAATTTATCGAAAGATGAAGAATTTAATATGGTTAAAAGAAGCTTGCTTTATAATAGGCCAGATACTTATCAATTACAAAATATTGTAAATGAATTACCTTATCATCAACCAATGAAGTGGATTAATCAAATTTGGAAAGATGTCATCATTAAATGTTTTCTTATAAAAGATAATAAAATACTACGTGAAATTCAATCAGGAGAATTAATTTCTAAACAAGTTAATTTACGATTTATTGCTTATTCAAATAATATAAATCAATATCAAATATATTGGCAGATTACTAACACAGGCTATGAGGCTGCAAATGTGTACCAGCTTCGTGGAGATTTCTATGATTCTGTAATAATTGAAGGATCGCAAGTCAGAAATGAGAGTACTGCTTATTATGGAAAACATTATGTAGAAGCCTTTTTAGTCAATCAAAATAATATATGTGTGGGGCGTAGTTTTCCATTTATAGTTAATGTTGATTACTAGGTTAAGAAGAATTCAAGAAAGAGATGAGCTATTATATTTGTATAATTTACTATTTTTAATGATTCAACGACACTTGCTTATATATTGTGGAAATTGAAAGGAGATAATATTTATGTAGATGATTAAAATAGAAAATCTCACCTTCTCCTATCCAACAAGTCATGATTATATCTTTGAAAATGTTTGTTTTTAGATTGATACCAATTGGAAGTTAGGCTTTGTTGGGAGAAATGGCAGGGGGAAGACAACATTGTTAAATCTCTTGCTTGGTCAATATGAATATACTGGAAATATTGAATCATCTGTAGAGTTTGATTATTTTCCTTATCCTATAGCAGACAAAACGAAGCTCACCAATGAAATATTCCTTGAAGTTGCACCAACGGCTGAAGAATGGGAATTAATGCGAGAACTGTCATATTTAGATATGGAAGCTGATGTACTTTATCGACCATTCAATACACTTTCCAATGGTGAACAAACAAAGGTCTTATTAGCTGCTTTGTTTTGTAATGAAGGACATTTTCTTTTGATTGATGAACCAATCAACCATTTAGATGTAGAAGCACGTGAGATTGTTGCTGAGTATTTGAAAAAGAAGAAAGGATTTATTCTTGTCTCACATGATTGTTATTTCTTAGATAGCTGTGTTGA
>DFIJ01000109.1 GCA_002372775.1 Christensenella sp. UBA3700 | reverse complement strand
ATTGGCTTGATGAATCTTATCCTCAGTTGCATTGAGAATTTGGCTAAAAAATGGTATAATTATAGTAACCTAAAAGGAAAGGATTGGTGTAAATTATGGGTTGGACTTATCAAATGGCAAAGTATTATAAGAAAGGTAGAATCGATCGAAAAGCTGAATGTGACGCTATGTTTACACAAGAAGAACATGATGCTCCATCTATTTGGAAGGAAGGAGAAACAACACATTATCCTCAAATGCGAGTATTGAAATCAGCAATGGTTGGCAAAGTATATTATGGTGCTATCGAAAGCATTAAGAATGGTGTTAGAGAAGTATGGGCTGCAGTAGTAATAACTTCTACTGAAAACAATAATGACTTCGGTTATAAAGATATGGACGAGACTTGTCATCCATACTACTATGATTGTCCTAAATCAATATTCGAACTATTAACTCCTACAACTAATGAAAGTGCATTGGCTTGGAGGAGGGGGGTATTAGAAAATTATGAAAAGAAGAAATCTTCAACTAGTCTATCTAAACTTCCTATTGGAACTCAAATAAAAATAAAAATGCCTTTTGATACTCAAAGGTATAAAAAAGATGATGTGGTTGTTTTAACAAAGCAACAAAGAGGTTATCGTTCAGCATATTGGACTACAGGCTATTGCTACTTCACAAGAGGACTAATGAAAACATTAGAGAATAATTGTGAAATAGAGGTTTTACAAAGAGGAGAATAAAATCTCCTTTTTTATTTTGTTACATCGGAGGTCACAGATGTACATCTCAATCTTCAATTTGTTAAAATCTTTTTCCAGATGTAAAACTTATCTACATTTAACAAACTAAAGATTGACAGAACCATGCAGGTCGATCTGGAATTGGTGTGGGCGAATGGCAGGTCAGTTACATCAAAAGACACAGATGTACATCGTGATCTTTAGTTTGTTAAATGGGTGATGATTTTTATCCTAGATCGCATTGAGAGATTAATTGAAAAATGGTATAATTATAGTAACCTAAAAGAAAGGATTGGTAAAAAATATGACTCAAAGAACTTATAGGGAATATGTTGAATTAGCAAGAAAGGAAAACATTGATTTAGTCAAGTTAAGAATAGCATTAGAAGTTGATAATCGAATCATATGTTCTAACTTCGAAAGAGTATGCAAATTCATATATGGTTGCTACATTGTAGACAGAACTGGTAAATTAACAATTCAAGTATTGGTTGATACTTTCTTGAACTTCGAAACAAATGAAGAATTTACGGAAGAAGAAATATGCGATATGCGAGAATATAAATTCAACGATAGAGCAATGTATTTCATTTAGACTAGGTTAAACACCTAGTCTTTTTTTTATGCCAATGTTGAACCTTGTCCTGATCATCATCTGCAATCTTTAGTTTGTTAAAACCATGATTGGTTATGTTCTGGTTATAAAACGGTTATTCTAATTTAACAAACTAAAGATGGGGGGGAGTCGATCATGAACCTCCCAGAATTACCGTAATAAAAAAAGGCTCAATTTGAGCCTTTCTTATCTTGGGACTATTTGTTTATGGTAGACTTTATATAACGCACATATAAAGCCATTTAATTCCTCTATACTATGAAATAAGGCTTTATAGCAATCGCTACAAACTTTCTCTTTATCTTTAATATCTACTACGAAATACTCGTTGCCATAGTGATAGAAGATATAACCATAACATTCGTATTGTTGAGTTTCTTTGTTGAAATTCAAACATTGATAGTCTAAATTGTAAATGTCCCTTGCACTAAAATTGGGAGCAAGTTCAGTAGTTCTCGATCTGTGGAAATCTACATACGCTTTATCCATTGCCATAATTTTACACCTTTTACCTTTCTTTTGTCATATTATTTCTCTCTTATTGATTATAAAACTCACTGCTTGTTTCTCTAGTTCTTATTAACTTTTGTTCATCATCAATATAAATATAGTTTGTTCCATATTTTGTATGATGACCTGGACATAAGTCAAATCTTTGCCAATTACCACATGGTGTTTTATTAGTCCATTGATAGCCAAGTTCTAAAAGCCTTACAACTTTTAATGCAATGTCCATACTGATAGGTGTTGCTTCAGATCCATCAAATTTACCATCATAATAATCTTTATTATATTGTTCAACTTTCTTTAAATCAGTTTCATATTTTACATCTTCAATTCTCATATTTTACACCTTTTACCTTTCCTTATTTACAACTATATTATATCAAAAACCAACCACATTATCAATATCACTTAGGATAAGAATCATCACGCTTTTAACAAACTAAAGATGAGACATGACGCAGTGACTGAGCAATTTCAATTTAGGGTATAAAAAAAAGGGCTATTAGCCCTCTCTATAAATGCCACCACATAATGAATCATATTCGAAACCAATTCTACCAATTTCACTATATTCAGGAATATCACGATTAAATACATATGCGTATGGGGTATGCTCTTTTAAATCTTCATTATCATAATCCCATTCTTCATTATGATTGCTTACATATAACATTGATATTTGCTTACCCATTTCAGTATGATTTACAAGAATTAAGTAAACTTTGCTTTGATACTCTTTTTCAAACTCTTCTTTGACTTTGATTATCTCATCATAGTCTGC
>DFIJ01000043.1 GCA_002372775.1 Christensenella sp. UBA3700 | reverse complement strand
TGAAAAAAAGAATCCTTATTATAATCGCTATATTAATTATTTCAATTATTTGTTTAACTAGCTGTTCTAATGCTTTAAACAATAAAGCTTACTTTACAACTGCATTAAATACAGGTATTACATGGCAAGCTCAGTTTGCATCAGATACAAGCACATCAGATGTAGATAAAGTTTGGAGCAAAGTTGTTAGTATTATTAATGACTACGAAAATAAATTCTCAACTTATGAGGAAAACTCTTTTGTATATAAGTTTAATAATGCAGATGCTGGCACAAGAATAGAAGGCGATTTATTAGATAAACAAATCTTTGATTTATCCAAAGAGATTTTTGAAAAAACAAACGGAGCATTTAATCCTGCTGTATATATGCTTTCAAGACTATGGGGATTTGCAGACGAGAATTCTTTTAATAACAACTTAGAAGCAATGACTGAGCAAGATATTGTTATTCCATCTCAGTCAGATATAAATAGCGCATTATCTTTAACAAATTTTGAAGATATTGTGGTTGAAGAAGAGAATGGTGAGTATTACTTTACTAAGCCTCAAAATACGGCGATTATTAATGGTGTCGAATATTCTATGCAAATGGATCTAAGTGGCATTCTAAAGGGCTATATTGCGGGCAAAATAATAAATGAGATTCACTCGTCTTCTGCTAAGTGGGGATATATATCTTTGGGCAGTTCTTCAATAGCTGTTTTAGATAAAGATGTGGATGGGAATTATTGGAATCTAACAATAAAAGATCCAAGGAATCCATCATCTTCATATATTAGTATTCCTATGATAAATACCTTATTATCTACATCTGGCGATTATGAAAGTTATTTTGAAAAGGATGGCGTTAGATATTGCCATATTATAAATCCATTTAATGGATATCCAATTCAAACAGGAATAATGTGTGCATCAGTAATGTACAACGTTTCATATGATGAAAGTGAGGCTATATTAGGCGCTTATACAGACGCATATTCAACAGCCATAATGGTAATGAATGTAGAGGATGCAAAGAGCTTTATTAATACTAATAATCTTCAAGCAACAATGTGCTATAAAGATGGAAGTAAAACAAAAGTGTTTACAACAATAAAGAATTCAAATTTAAACAATTATGAGTATTGCTAAGATAAAACAAGAAAAAGAGAATAAGATTTTTAAAAGATGGGATATATTAGTTTATGCCATTATTCTTGTTGTAATTGCAGTATTGTTTTTAACTGTATTTCTAACAAAAGATAAATCTGAAATAGAAGGCTTTAAAGTTAGTATTGATGGAAGCATCGTATATACATACAATTTTGATACTAAAGAAGAGTTTATCGTAGATAAAAATATTCAGATATTAGAAAGAACTGATTCAAATATTAAGATTAGAGTTCATTTAAGCGATTTACAGAGTGATTATAATATTTTAAATGTAAATCTTCAAGATAGAGAAATAGAGGTGCTAGATACCGATTGTAGTGTTTCTAAAGATTGTATGAGTATGAAGATTAAATCAATGTCAGATACAATCATCTGCGTTCCACATAAATTAATAGTTGAACCTACAGGAAAGGGTGATGTAAAGGATCCATCAGTAGGATAAAAAAAGAGAGGTTGAAACCTCTCTTAATTATTTCCATAAAGGATATTATTTCTTTTCAACCTTCTTTTCTTCTTGAGGTTTTGTTTCAACCTTTATCTTAGGTTCCTTAATAACCTTCTTAGGACACTTTTGCATACAAGTTTGACATCCATTACATTTTGAATAATCAATAACTGGCAAGTTGTCTACCATTGTAATAGCACCGTTTGGACAGTTTCTAACGCAAAGGCCACAAGAGATACAACCATTCTTACATTGAGCAATTGTTTCTTTTCCTTTGCACTTTGTATTACAAGCTACATAAACTTTTGCAGTTACTGGAATTCTTTCGATACAATGCTTTGGACATGTCTTAATACAAGTACCGCAAGATGTACAAATAGAAGGGTTAACGTGAGCAATTCCATTTATAATGGAAATAGCACCTTCTGGGCATTTAACTGCGCAACTACCATGTCCAAGACATGCTGTTGTACAAACTTTGCTACCACCTTGATATAACACTTCATTGATACAATCATCGTTACCAACATAAGTATATAAATTCTCAGCTGCTTCGCCACCAGAGCATTTAACGACTGCTACTGTTGGAGATTCAGCAGTGAACTCAAGACCAGTAAGTTCAGCGATAACTTTCTTGTTTGCATTTGATGTGGACTTACAATCGTTAATGCCAGCTGCACCAGAGCAAAGACCTTTTGCAAAGCCTTCACATCCAGAATAACCACAACCGCCGCAGTTAGCACCAGCAAGTAAATCTAATACTTTTAAAACCTTTTCATCTTCTTGAATGTGGCATACTTTAGTAACTATAAGAATTGCAATAGCAAGAACTACAGCAAGGCCAGCGATTAGGCCTAATACTAGTCCTACTTTATCCCATTGTATAGAAGCACTTAACATAAAATCTAACATGAATCATTACCTCCTATATAACTAAAGCAAATACATAGAATGCCATTGCCATGAATGAGGCTGTTGCCATAGTGATAGGGAAGCCTTTTAAATGCTTTGACATTTGTAATTTGTCTACTTTTTCTCTTAAACCAGCTAAGATACAAATAGCAATAGTGAAACCAATACCTAGGAATACACCATATAATACAGCACCGCCGACATTAAATGTGTTAATACCAAGATCTGCTGTTATAGAAGGAACATCCATTACAGTTTCTGCAACACCAAGTACTGCACAGTTTGTTGTAATAAGTGGTAAATAAATACCCATTGCTCTATATAGAGGTGGCATAAACTTCTTTATTACTTTCTCAATCATTTGAACTAAAGCTGCAATAATAAAGATGAATACGATAATTTCTAGATATTCAATACCAAGTGGTATTAATACATAATTGTAGATAGGGAATGTTACAAGACATGTAATAGCCATAACGACTGTTACTGCAACACCCATTCCGAATGCGTTACCCATCTTCTTAGATAATCCTAAGAATGGACAGATACCATAACATTGAACTAAGATGGCGTTATTAATAAATGCGGCCGCGATAATAATAATCATTGCGTTTGTCATATATTACACCTCCTTAGATTCTGAAGTAGCTGCTTCAGATGCACCAGCCATCGACTTGGCTTGCATAATTTCAACATAGTTTCTTGTCTTTCTTGCTTGTTCGAATTTTTCATATAAAGCATTAAAGCCAGCAATGAATAAACCATAAACAAGGAAAGCACCTGCTGTGTTTGAGAAATATCCGATTGAGAAATCCCAAAGTTTAACACCAAATAATGTTCCAGCACCAAGTACTTCTCTAAATACACCCATAAGTGTAATAGCAAGAGTAAAACCAATACCTGTAAATAAACCATCACAAGCAGATTCTAATACTGGATTCTTACTAGCGAAGCTTTCTGCTCTTCCTAAGATAATACAGTTAACAACGATAAGTGGTAAGAATACACCTAGTGATGAATATAAATCTGGAATATATTTGTATAAGAACATTCTAACGATAGTAACGAATGTAGCAATAATTAGAATGAAAGCAGGAATTCTAACTTCGTTAGGAATTACTTTTCTTAATGATGAAATAATTGCATTTGAGCAAATCAAAATAAATGTTACTGCAAGACCCATACCAAGAGAGTTGAATGCAGATGATGAAATAGCAAGAGTAGGGCAAGTTCCAAGAACAAGTCTAAATGTAGGGTTGTTGATTAGAACGCCATCTTTAGCAATTTGTTTAAATCTTTGTCCTGTCATTATACTGCCTCCTTTTTTAAGTCATGAGTAATATAATATTTTGCTGAAGCAACACCATTGCCAACAGCTTTTGATGAATATGATGCACCAGTAATTACTGTGTTAGTAGAACTTGAAGCACCAGATACAACTGTGTTTGTGTCGTTTGCAAATTTTGCTAGGGCATCTTCATTAAACTTACTCATAAGAGTTTGGCTTGATGAATAGCTAGCAATAGAAACCTTTTCAATATTTTCAAATGTTCCGTTATTAAACTTAGCAAGAACGTATACAGATACATTACCTTCATGGAATCCATGATATCCTGTAGCTTTAACTAAGTAATTACCATCGCTTAATAAATAAACTTCATTTACTTCGCCGTTTCTATATTGAACCTTTTCTGTTGTAATTGTTTTTTGTAATGTAATGCCATCGCCACATAAAGACTTGATAGCTCTATTTACGATTTCTTCATCACTTACAGCCCATAAATCATTTAATATAGCAAGAAGACCGCCAGATACTAGGGCTATACAAAGTAGCACTAATATACATTTCATAATCTTGCTTTGAAGGAATTGTTTTACTGTCATATATTACTTTTCCTCCTTATTCTTTTTACTAAATAATTTTTTGAAGAAATTAGCACAAACTTTGTATAAAGGCTCAGATCCAAATGGTCTTGGGTGAAGAACTTTATTAAAGATTGGAACTAATAAATTCATGATAAGTATTGCGAAACTTACAACTTCCATGTGTGTAGCTTTTCTTAATCCAGCTGTTAATAAACCTAAGCATAGATAGTAAGCATAAGAAGCATATTTGTTGTTAGGAGATGTTACATAATCTGTTGCCATAAAGATAGCACCAAGGAATAAACCGCCTGTTAAAATGCTTGGCATAAAGAATGCGATGTCGCCATATAGTAAAGCAGACATTAAACCACATGATACGATGTAAATTAATGGCCATCTAATATCTATAACTTTTCTAACTACTAGGTAAATACCGCCGATAAGTAGTGCAAGCTTACATGTTTCGCCTAAGCATCCTGCTAGGTTAATACCAATAAACATTTGCCATAATTCTAAATCTGAAGCAGTTGATGAAGTAGCAAGCATTGTAGATAATTCTGTAGCACCAGATACGATTGTTCCATTTGTTAGAGTAGTATCAAATGTTGACATCATTGTTGTGAAACTCATGAATGCAAATATTCTACCTACGATAGCAGGGTTAACAATGTTTTTACCTGTACCGCCAAATAACATCTTTACTACAGCAATAGCAAAGATTGCAGATAACATTGGAACATACCAAGCAACTGTTGATGGCATACACATAGCAATTAAAAGTCCAGTAATCAATGATGTGAAATCAAATTCCTTACAAATAGTAATTATTGATTTCTTTTCACATAATTTCCAAACAACTTCTGTGGCAATTGCTGATACGCAAGAAATCGCAATAACCATAAGTGCTTTCCATCCAAAGAAGATACATCCCATTAAACATGCTGGAAGTAGTGCAATAACTACATCAAGCATAATGTTCTTTGTTGTACGGTAAGATCTAATATGAGGAGTATCACTCATTACAACGGTTTCGATGTTTTCCATTATTTCTTACCTCCTTGTTGTTGTGCAGCTTGAGCTGCTCTTCTTTTTGCCATGATTTGTCCTTTAGCAAGTGTAATGCTTTGAACAAGGGCACGCTTTGCAGGGCATACGTATGCACAGCATCCGCATGAGATACAATTCATAACTCCACCAACTGATTCTGCGCTATCAAAATCTCCAGCTTGAGCATAGAAATCGATTTGCATTGGAAGTAAGTGCATTGGGCATACTTGAGCACACTTTCCACAGTTAATACAGTTTGTTGGATTTTCAACGCTAACTTCTTTTGTGCTTAATGCTAAGAAGCCAGAAGAAGTCTTTGTTGTATAGATATCTGTAGATAACATAGCAGGACCCATCATTGGACCACCGCTAACTAACATTGCTGTATCCTTCTTAAAGCCTTTGCAGAAATTTAAAATATCATCATAACGAGTACCAATCTTAACTAGTAAGTTTCTTGGTTGATATAATGATTCACCAGAACATGTCATGTATCTTTCATATAGTGGCTTGTTTAATTCAACAGCTTCATATGTTGCTAGTGCTGTAGCAATATTTTGAACAACACATCCTGCATCTGCTGGAAGTTTTCCTACAGGTACTTTTCTTCCAGTGCAGCAATAAATTAAATGTTTTTCTGAACCCATAGGGTAAGCTTTCTTTAGAGCAACTACTGTAATGTCTGATTCTTTTGCAAAGAATTCAATCATATCAGGTTTATTCTTTTCAATACCCATAATTATCTTAGAAACGCCAACAGCTTTAGCAAGAAGTCTAATACCTTGCAATAAATCTTGTGGTCTTTCTTTCATAACTCTATAGTCACATGTTAAATATGGTTCACATTCAGCACCATTAATAATTAATGTGTCTACTTTAGTTTGTGGAGATAATTTAACAACAGTAGGGAATCCAGCGCCGCCCATTCCGACGATACCAGCTTCAGCAATTCTGTTTTTAATTGTTTGTGGTTCTCTGTCTGCTAATGGTTCTAAAACAACATTTTCATATTTGTTATCGTTTTCAATAATAATATGATCTACTTTTGCACCACTAACATTAGGACGTTTTTCAATACCTATTACAGTACCACTAACGCTTGAATAAATGTTTGCGCTAATAAATCCGCTCGATTGTCCAATAAGTTGACCCTGAAGAACTCTGTCTCCAACATTAACAATAGGAGTAGCTGGCTTACCAATATGTTGAGCAAGAGATATTGCTAGTATTGGAGGTGCAGGCATTTCTTCTATTGGAATGTCCTTGCTTAGGTTTTTCTTATCTGGAATATGAGCGCCACGTAAAAATAATTTTGCTTTCTCTAACATGATTGCTCCTTTTCAGATTTAATATTCATTTTTAAATTTCTCTCAAAATAAAAAAGTGGAACCTTGTGAATCAGTAAATATACTATTACTCCAACTACGGCTCCACTAAATATTCCAATCAATGCAAAATATGGAATATACGACATCATTAAACTGCTAGATGTCAATAAACAGAACATAAGCACTTGAGTGATGTTATGAACAGTTGCACTTACTATGCTTATAGATAATAAACTAATTTTTGGATGTGCAAATTGAACAAGAATAATTGTTACAATAACACTAACAAGTCCAGCGCTTAAACTATATAAAATTGCTGATATGTTTCCAACTATTAAACAACCAAGCGTTGTTCTAACGGCTATTAGGATAAGCGCGTCATATGGTGTAAACATTAATAAAGTAACAATTGTGAAAATATTAGATAAACCCAACTTTGCACCTGGTAAAAACAAAGGTGGTAGTAAATTTTCCAATATAAACGTTAGTAGGCTTAACGCTGTTAGTATGCCTAAAATAGCAATACGCTTAGAAGCAAAGCCAGATACTTTTTCTTTCATACGTAGTCGGATCCCTTACATATAATTATCTAATTATAACGCGCACGAGTCAAGAAGCGCCGTTGTCTATTTTTTAACGATTTATGGGCACTTACAAGAACTGCCAAAATTATAAATAAGTATTTTTCTTTCTTAATTGACAAGCACCTACATAAAATATACAATAAATATTAATAATATTTAGGAGACTTTGCATGAGAAGTGATATTGAGATAGCGGAAAGCATTGAAATGAAGAATATTTTAGACATAGCAAACAAGCTAGGTTTAAGTCAAGACCAAATAGAACAATATGGTAAATACAAAGCCAAAATCTCGGTAGAACAGAATCCTAAAAAAGATAGTAAATTAGTTTTGGTTACAGCTATTAACCCAACTCCACTTGGAGAAGGCAAGACAACTACTTCTATCGGTCTTGCTGATGGATTGTCTAAACTTGGCAAGAAAGTATGTTTAGCATTAAGAGAACCATCTCTTGGACCAGTATTTGGTATTAAAGGTGGTGCTACTGGTGGCGGTATGGCTCAAGTTGTACCTATGGAAGATATTAACCTTCACTTCACAGGTGATATTCATGCTATTACTACAGCAAATAATTTAGTGTCTGCAATTTTAGACAATCATTTACAACAAGGAAATGAATTAAACATTGATATCAATAACATCGTTTGGAAAAGATGTATGGATATGAATGATAGAGCATTAAGATACATTAGCGTTGGACAAGGTGGCCCAACAAATGGTGTACCAAGAAATGATGGTTTTGTTATTTCGACAGCTTCAGAAACAATGGCTATTTTATGTCTATCTCAAGATATGGCAGATTTAAAGAGAAGATTATCTAACGCAATAGTTGCATATAACAAGGATGGCGGTCCTGTTACTATTGGTGATTTGGGATGCGTTGATGCTTGTGCTATTGTTTTAAAAGATGCTTTAAAACCAAATCTAGTTCAAACATTAGAAGGAACTCCTGCTATTATTCATGGTGGTCCATTTGCAAATATCGCTCATGGATGTAACAGTATCATTGCTACAAAGACAGCTTTAACAGTTGCTGATTATGTTGTAACAGAAGCTGGTTTTGGTGCTGACCTTGGTGCTGAAAAGTTCTTAGATATTAAATGTAGAGTTGCTGGATTAAATCCAGGTGCAGTTGTTCTTGTTGCCACAGTTAGAGCAATTAAATACAATGGTGGCGTTGCAAAAGAAGATGTTAAACAGCCAAACATGGATGCTTTAAGAAAAGGTATTTGCAACTTAGAAGGACATATCAACAACTTAAAGAACAACTTCAATGTTAATGTTGTAGTTGCTATTAATAAGTTCATTACAGACACAAATGAAGAAATAGATTTCATTAGATCTTTCTGCGAAGAAAGAGGCTGTGAAGTTGCTTTATGTGAATGTTGGGAAAAGGGTGGCAATGGTTCTATTGAACTTGCTAATGCTGTACTTAAAGCTTTAGATAAGCCATGCAAATTACATTTCACATATGAACTTGAAGATACAATTGAAAACAAGATTAAGGCTATAGCTACAAAAATTTATGGCGCTAGCGATGTTGTTTTTGAAGATAAAGCAAAAGAATCTATCGCAAGAATTACAAAGATTGGCAAAGCAAATCTACCAATTTGTATTGCTAAAACTCAATATTCATTTAGCGATGATGCAAAGAAGTTAGGTCGTCCAACAGGATTTACTATGACTGTTAAAGATGTAGAAATTAGAGGCGGCGCTGAATTTATCGTTCCAATTTGTGGTAGTATTTTATTGATGCCAGGATTAAGCAAGAAACCATCTGCTCTTGGAATGACCATTGATGATAAGACATTAAAAATAAGAGGATTATTTTAGAAATATGGAAGAAGTTAAGGAAGAAGTTAAATCAGTTAATTTCATCGAAGAAATTATCAATGATGACTTAGCACAAGGAAAGACAGATACAATTATCACTCGTTTCCCACCAGAGCCAAATGGTTATTTACATATTGGCCATGCTAAATCTTTATGCATTAACTTTGGTATGAAAGAAAAATACCATGGTAAATGTAACTTAAGATACGATGATACAAACCCAAGCAAGGAAGATATCGAATATGTTAATTCAATTAAGGAAGATATCAAGTGGCTAGGTTTTGAATGGGATCAAGAATTATACGCTTCAGATTACTTCGATCAAATGTATCAATATGCCGTAGATTTAATTAAGAAAGGCTTAGCATATGTTTGCGATTACTCTGCAGAAGAAATTAAGAACACAAGAGGCGATTTACAACATCCAGGACAAGAAAGCCCATGGAGAAATCGTTCTGTTGAAGAGAACTTAAAATTATTCGAAGAAATGAAGGATGGCAAATATGCTGATGGAGAAAAAGTATTAAGAGCTAAAATCGATATGGCTTCTCCAAATATGAATATGAGAGATCCAGTTATCTATAGAATTCTAAGAGCTACTCATGAAAGAACAGGAGATAAGTGGTGCATTTATCCAATGTATGATTTTGCTCATCCAATTGAAGATGCTATCGAAGGTATTACGCATAGTATCTGTACTCTAGAATTTGAAGATCATAGACCTTTATATGACTGGGTAAAGATTAACTGTGGTTATACAACAGGTTACCCAAGACAAATCGAATTTGCAAGATTAGGCATGAAGAGAACTATCATGTCAAAGAGATATCTAAAGAAGCTTGTTGAAACAGGTAAGGTTGATGGATGGTCAGACCCAAGAATGCCAACTCTAAGTGGTATGAGAGAAAGAGGTTATCCACCAAAGGCTATTAGAAACTTCTGCGAAGCAATTGGTGTGTCTAAAGCTAATAGTGAAGTAGATGTTGCTATGCTTGAACACTTCGTTAGAGATAATCTAAATCTTGAAGCTAATAGAGTAATGGTTGTTAAAGATCCAATTAAGTTAACTATTGCTAATATGGCTGAAGATGAAGTATATGAAATCGAAGATAATCCAAATGCTGAAGTAAAGACAACACATAAGGTTACTATCTCTAAGAATATCTATATTGAAAGAGATGACTTTGCAGTTGTTCCACCACCAAAATACAAGAGACTTGTTCCAGGTGGCACAGTAAGATTAAAGGGTTCATATATTCTTGAATATGTTTCTCATTCTGTTGATGAAAACGGAAACGTTACAGAAGTTGTTTGTAACTATATCCCAGAGACAATTCAAGGCCAAGCAAACGCTGGCATGAAAGTAAAAGGTGTAATCCAATGGGTTAACGCAAAAGATTGTGTAGATTTAGTATTACATGATTTCGATTATCTATTACTAGATGGAGAAGGAGATTTCGATACTCGTTTAACTCCAGATAGCCATAAGGTATTCGCTAACGCAAAGGGTGAAGCTTGCCTAAAAGATATTAAGCCTTATGATAGATTCCAATTTATGAGAATTGGTTACTATAGTGCTGTTAAGACATATGGTCAAAATGGCAAATATGAATTTAACCAAATCACAGGACTTAAAGATAGTTATGGCAAATAAACAAATAAAGTTTAAAGGAGTTAAAGAAGAAAAGTTTACTTCTATATCGAAGTATAATGCTGCTAACTCAACAAACTATTATTTGTTTGATCCAAAAAATATAACAGGATTTAAATGCATGAAAGGTAAACTAGGAGATAACCTAGCTTACCTTTTTGAATTTATTCAATGTATGTGGGGTAATGATGAAATCTATGAGTATGTAATACTTGATGATTCTCTAAAAGCCCAACTTGATTTATCTCAATTTGGAGATATTCAATCTATAGATATATCTAATGTGAAAATCGATTATGTTTTTAAGAAGGGATTATTCCAAAGATATTTATATAACGCCGTATTTGAGATAAAAAATACCACCTATTATCTTTACGTTAAGACAATAGATGGTAGTAGATTTTTCAATTTGTTAAAGGAATTTATTGAGAGTCCTTTAAATAATTAATCTTTATAAATTGTTTCGCCAAATGAATCTATAGCTACAACAACAGGGAAGTCTTCGACTTCAATTCTTCTTATTGCTTCTGGGCCTAAATCATCAAATGTTAGAACTTTAGCAGACTTAATGCATTTTTGGTAAATAGCACCAGCGCCACCAATTGCTGCAAAATAAACACAGCCATTTCTCTTAAAAGCATCAATACAATCTTGAGATCTTTTTCCTTTTCCGATTTGGCCAGCAAGACCATTGTCTAACATGAATGGTGTATACTTGTCCATTCTGCATGATGTTGTAGGACCGGCAGAACCAATAACTTCGCCTTCTTTAGCAGGGCAAGGACCCATGAAATAGATAGTTTCACCCTTGTATTCAAATGCTTGATTACCAGCCTTTATAGATTCAAATAATCTCTTGTGTCCTGCATCTCTAAATACTAGCATGGGACCAGTAAGTTTAACCATGTCACCAACATGTAATTTTGCTAAATCTTTTTTATCTAGTGGTAAAGATAGTTTAATAGCGTCCATTATTCTTCACCTCCAATTTCAAATTCTGTACATCTTGAGCAGTGGCATAAGATGTTAACAGATACTGGTAGAGAAGAGATGTGAGTTGGATATGATTCAATGAATAATCCAAGAGCTGATGTCTTTCCACCAAATCCTTGAGCGCCAATATTTAGCGTATTGATCTTTTCTAATAATTCTTTTTCAAGAGCATCTAATGTTGGATCTGGATTATTTGATCCAATCTTTCTAAATAATGCATGCTTACTCATAAGAGCACATTTTTCTAGTGTGCCGCCAAGACCAACGCCAACAATTACTGGAGGGCATGGATTAGATGCTGCAACCTTAACGGTTTCAACGATTAATCTCTTTGCTTCCTCAAGTCCTTGCGCTGGATTTAGTAAGTAAACTTTTGACATATTCTCACTGCCAAAACCTTTTAGCATTAATTGAACTTTAACCTTATTTCCTTCAACGTAAGATGTGTGAATAACACTTGGTGTATTTGTTCTTGTGTTTACTCTTGAAACAGGGTCTAATACTGATTTTCTAAGATATGTATATGCTTTTGCGACTTCTTTGTCTACAGCATCTTGTAATAATTCGCCTGTTAGAATTACATCTTTTCCGATTTCTAAGAATATAACAACCATACCAGTATCTTGACATACAGGTCTATGTTCTTTCTTTGCAATATCGAAGTTTTCTTTCATAACGGATAATGCGAATTTTGAAGTCTTATTATCTTCAATCTCTAAAGCATGTGATAGTGCAGCATAACAACTGTCTTCAACTTCACATGAAATCTTGTCAATTCCTTTAGCTATTTCTTCAGCTATAGTCTGTGTTGAAATCTTAACCATAGTCCACCTCGGTAACTATTCTACCAAAGTTTTATTGTGTAAACAATAATTATTATGTTAAAATACTCGCGATGATTTTCTGTAATTTAGCAAGTGGAAGCAAAGGTAATTGCTCATATATTTCATCCAATGATACATCTATTTTAGTAGATGTAGGTATAAATTGTAAGGCGGTTGAACAAAGGGCTGCGATAGTCGGTATTGATATATCTAGAGTAGATGCTATTATTATCACTCACGAACATATCGACCATATGCAAGGTGTTTGTGCATTGTCTTCAAAATACAATATCCCAGTATATATACATCCAAGTAGCTATTATAGTTTTGTTGGTAAAGTGGGAACAGAAATATGCAATCTAAAAGCAAATAGCTTTGATAGACCATTTGATATAGGCTCATTAAATATTAATGCATTTAGAGTAAGTCACGATGCAGCATACACTCAAGGATTCACAATATCTGATGGTGAGAAATCTATAGTTATGGCAACTGACCTTGGATATCTAAATGATAATGTTTATAAGAGAATGCAAAACGCAGACTATATCTACATTGAATCAAATTACGATCAATCTATGCTATTCAATGGTAAATATCCAAAGTATTTGCAATATAGAATAGATGGAAAGAATGGCCACTTATCTAATGTAGAAACAAGTAATGCTATTGCTAGATTATATTTAGAAAATGGTAGAAAAAGATTTATGCTAGCGCATCTTAGTCAAAACAATAATACTCCAGATGTTGCTTTGCAAACGTTGTTCTCAACACTAGGACAACACAATATAGATGTTAAGGATATTGAGATTGCTATTGCAGATCAGGCTAATCCTTCGGAGATAATTACAATATGAGTAATAGACAAAAACTTATTGGCGCGAATAGACTTGATGCATCACTATCTATTAGAGATGGTGCTTCAAATTATATAGTTGCACATATCTTGCAATATATTTTGCAATTCCTATTAACTATCGTTTTGATAGCAACAGATGTAAGTTCAGACTTTAGTACAACTATTGCTTATACAATCATAATTGTTTTAGTTAATATGTTTGCTAATGCAATAACTCCACTTGGATATTCAAAAGTACTTGGACAAAACTATTACAAAGATATGGGATTTAAAAAGAAGTTATCTATTTATCAAATCCTTATTCTTTTTGTCATTGGTATGTTAACAGTTTGTGCTTTTGCACCAATAGCAAATGTTTTTGTTAACTGGATTTATTCACTTGGATATAAAGCTGGTACAAGCATTGTTGTAAATAGTTTAGGACAATATATAGCATTCATTTTCTTATTAGCAATAGCTCCTGCTTTTGTTGAAGAAATTCTATATAGAGGTATGGTTGCAAGATCATTTAAATCTAAGAATTATATCTTTGCTATTTTTGTATCTGCAGCTATCTTTGCTCTAATGCATGGTAATCCAATTCAACTTGTATTCCAATTCTTTATCGCTATAGTATGTGCTATTGTATATTTCTCAACACATTCTATATATGCTCCTGTTATTATTCACGCAACAGGAAACTTAGTATCTATAACAGGTAATTACATTACAACAGTAAATAACATTACAACAATCGCGGATGGTTATTTAATTGGAGCAGAAGTTGTTGGTATTTTGTTACTTCCAATTGCTCTATATTTCTTTATTAGATTATCTAACAAAGAGAGATGGACACTAATTAAAGCAGAAAAAGATTGGAATAAGAAGTTTGATTTAATGTTCATTACAGATAAAGAAATGAAGATTAAAGAAGATAAAGAAGCTCTTGTTAAGGCGAACTTAGAAAAGCTTGATTCTCAAGAAGCAAAAGAGATTTATCTAAACCAAGTAAAAGATGTTGAAAAGAAGAATAATTCAACAGATACAAAAGCTTTAATTCTTGCTGTATTCTTATGTGCAGCAATTTGGGTTTTACAAACATTAATGGGATTTGGAGTAATATCTTCGTAGTATGTTAAACATAAAGATTGTTTGTGTTGGAAAAATAAAGGATAGTTTCTATAAAGATGCTGTAGCAGAATATGCTAAGCGTCTTACTCGTTTTTGTAAGTTTGAAATAATCGAGGTTAATGAAGAACTTGTTGATCCATCTCTAAAGAACCTAGATTTAGTTAAACAAAAAGAAGGGGAAAGAATCTTAGCAAAGTGTGAAGGATATAAAATTGCTCTTGCTATAGATGGAAAGAATATATCATCAGAAGATCATGCAGAAAAGATTAACACACTTGCTACATCTGGTGTTTCGAAAATCACATACATTATTGGTGGTTCATATGGTCTTTCTAATGAAGTGTTAAATAGCGTAGATTATAAACTAAGTTTTGGTAAAATGACTTTCCCACATCAATTAATGAGAGTTGTTTTAACAGAACAAATATATAGAGCATTTACAATAATTGAAGGTAGTGGATATCATAAATGATTAATGAAAAGTTTATGAAACTTGCTATAAAAGAAGCGCTTAAAGGACAACAAACAGACGAAGTTCCTGTAGGCGCTGTTATTGTAAAAGATGGCAAGGTTATTGCTAAGGCCCATAATTTAAAAGAGAAGAAGAACTGTGCTAACTATCATGCAGAAATGGTAGCAATAGAAAAAGCATGTAAAAAAGTTGGAGATTGGCGACTAATTGGCTGCGATATCTATGTAACAATGGAACCATGTCCAATGTGCACAGGAGCGCTTATTAATGCAAGAATAGATAATATCTATTTTGGTGCATATGATGAGAAGGCTGGATGCTGCGGAAGTGTTTATGATTTAATGGGCGATGGTAAATTTAATCATAAAGCAAATATACAAGGTGGTATACTTAAAGAAGAATGTGCGAGTATACTTACTAATTACTTTAAAGGAAAAAGAAAGAAATGATTATTGTTGGTTTAGGAAATCCTGGTGTTAAATATGAAAAGACACATCATAATGCTGGTTTTATTGCAGTAGATTATATTGCAGATAAGATGGGCGTTAAGTTTAACAAGAAAGGATGCCAAGCAGAATATGGATTTACAAGTGTTAATGGCGAACAAATAGTTCTTGCTAAACCTCAAACTTATATGAACTTATCTGGTGAGGCCGTTAAAGGATTAATAAAATACTTTAAGGAAGAACCACAAAATACAATTATTATCTATGACGATATTGAACTTCCACTTGGAACTATCAGAGTAAGAAAGAATGGCTCTGGTGGTACTCATAATGGAATGAAAAACATAATTCAAGAAGTAGCAACTCAAGACATTCCAAGAATCAGAATTGGTCTTGGTGTAGATAAGAGTATGGATCTTGCAGATTATGTTTTATCAAATATATCTAAAGCAGATATGGAAATAGTAATGAAGGCATGCGATAAAATAAATGCTGGAATTGCTAACTATATTAAAAACGGCGACTTTGAGAAATTAATGCAAAGCTGTAATGGCAAGGTCGAATAGATAAATGAAATTAAAATCTTTAAATAACATTCTTTCTCTAAGTGCTCTTGGGGAAAAGTTCACTAACTTGCAAAATTGTTTGCAAGAGGGGGATACTTTATGCCAAGTGCCAGGAAAAGGCGAAAGAATTCATTTAGCATCAGCTCTTGAAAAACCAATTATCTATATAACAAAAGATTCTTATTCAGCATTATTTGCTTATCAAGAATTTAGAGGTTTTTATGGAGATGAGGTTTGTCTATTCCAACCTAATGACGATTTACTTCTATATAGAAAATCTTTCCAAAAGAGCTTGGCTGGAGATAGAGTAAAGGCCTTATATAAATTTGCAAAAGGTTCATGCAAGGTACTAGTTACATCTCCAATAGCACTACTTCAATATGTTCCAAAAAAGAAGAGAGTATTAGATTATGTTACTGTCCTTAAAACAAATGAAGATATTGATATCTACAAGCTTATAGACATCCTTGTTAATCTTGGATACGAAAGAGAAGAAGTTTGCGAAGAGAAGAATACATTTGCAGTTCATGGAGATATTGTAGATATATTCTTGTCATATATGACTATGCCAATAAGAATCTCATTCTTCGGAGATACAATTGAGAATATAAAGACTTATGATGTTGAAACACTATTAAGTACAGGCTCAATGGATGAGGTAGAATTATATCCAAACAACGACTTATTGTTTACTCACGAAGAAATGGAAAAAGCAATACAGTTGGCTAAAAAGGATATTCAATCAATGCAAGTTGATGCGGCAACAAGAGCTGAGCAAATCTTATCTGATTTAGCACTTCATTCAACTTGTAACCAACAAGCTCAATGGTTAATCCCATACCTAATTAAGTCACTAGATACACTTTATGATTATCTTCCAAAAGATGGAATTATAGTTTTTGATGAACCAGAAAGCGTTAAGAATCTTATAGTTAATTATGATAAAGAAACTAAATCAAGAGTAGCAGATTTATCTAAGGTTGGTGAAGTAACACTAAGACATTTAAACTGTGTACTATCTTTAGATGAACTTGAAAAGCAATTAGAAAATCAAAGAAAGCTTGCATTCTCAAATTTGAAATCTTCAAACACGCTAGTTAAGCCAAAGCATTTTGTTTCTGTAGATGCAGGTAAGTTAAATAATTATATTCTTCATTATGATGTACTTCATGACGACTTAATAAGCTTTTTAAGAAATGGCTCAATGGTTGTTTTATGTCAACCAACAAAAGACAAAGCAAAAACACTAGCAGATAGTTTATCTAAAGAAGATATTCCATGTTCGTTTGTTGAAGGCGAATTAGATAAAAAGCCAGGAATATTTATTGTTGTTGAAGATATTATAGAGGGCTTTAATTATCCAAAGCAAAAGCTTGCAATTATTGGTGCAGATAATATTGTTAAAAGAACACATAATACAACAACAAAAAGAGACAAAAAATCAGTCTTTGTTATGCCTCAAGTTGGAGACTATGTCGTTCATGAGACATATGGTATTGGTAGATGCTTAGGACCAAAGAGAGTTAAGACTGGTAATATAGAACAAGACTATGTCTTGATTGAATATAGAAATGGTGGACTTTTATATCTTCCTGTTAACCAAATGGATAAGATTAGTAGATACTCAGGAAGTGAAATTACACCTAAGTTAAACTCGCTAAGTGGTAAGGATTTCGTTGATCTAAAGGCTAAGGTTAAGAAGTCTTTAAAAGCTATGGCATTCAACCTTCTAGATTTATATGCTGCAAGACAAAATAAGCAAGGATATAAATACAAAGAAGACGATTATGCAATGCAAGAGTTTGAAAGTGCATTTGAATATGAGCCAACTCCAGATCAACTTGATGCTATAAGAGATATAAAAGAAGATATGGAAAAAGGCGTAATAATGGATAGATTATTATGCGGTGATGTAGGCTATGGAAAAACAGAAGTAGCACTTCGTGCTATATTCAAAACAATTCTTGATGGAAAACAAGCTGCGTTCTTGTGTCCAACAACTATTCTTGCACAGCAACATTATGAAACAGCAAAAGAAAGATTTGCTCCATTTGGTATAGGAATAGAGCTTATATCTAGACTAAAAACGAATAAGGAAATAAAAGCTAGTTTAGAGAGAATCCAATCTGGGAAATCTCAAGTAGTTATTGCTACTCATAGATTGCTATCTAAGGATGTTCAATTTAAAGATTTAGGATTAATGGTTCTTGATGAAGAACAAAGATTCGGTGTTGAACATAAAGAAAAATTGAAGGTATTAAAGAACAACCTTAATGTTTTAACATTATCTGCAACTCCAATTCCAAGAACTTTAAATATGTCGCTAATTGGTGTTAGAGATATATCTGTTTTAGAGACACCACCAGTTAATAGAATTCCAGTTCAAACATCAGTTACAGAACTTACTGATGCGCTTTTAGAGGACGCAATTAAAAGAGAAATTGCAAGAGGTGGTCAAGTCTTTATTCTATTCAACAACGTTGAAAGAATAGCTCGTTTTGCTAGTGATGTTCAATCTCTTGTCCCAGAAGCAAAAGTTATTTATGCTCATGGTCAAATGAATGCAGAAGAACTTGAGAATAAGGTAAGCTCATTCTATGAGAAGAAGGCAAATGTTCTTGTATGTACAACAATTATTGAAAATGGTATAGATATACCTGATGCTAATACTTTAATTGTTTGCAATGCAGATAAACTTGGCCTTTCTCAACTATATCAATTAAGAGGAAGAGTAGGTAGAAGTAATAAGATGGCGTTTGCATACTTCACAATTGATGCAAATCAAGTATTAACAGATACAGCTCTTAAGAGATTAAATGCAATTATGGATTACACTGAACTTGGTAGTGGATTCAAGATTGCTATGAGAGATTTGGAGATTAGAGGGGCTGGTAATATCTTAGGTAGAGAACAGCATGGCCATATTGAAAAAGTTGGTTATGATATGTACTGTAAGCTTCTTCAAGAGAGTATTAATGAACTTAGAGGAATTGAGAACCATACATCAAATTGCTTAATCGAACCAGAGGTCGATGCGTTCCTAGATTATGACTATGTTTCTGATGATAATGCAAGATTAAAAATCTTTAGAGATATCATTGATACACATACTCAAGAAGACGTTGATGTTCTAATAAAGAGATTGCAAGAAAGTTTCGGAGAAGTTCCAAAGGAACTTATTAATCTAATTAATGTCGGTTTCACTAAGAATTTGGCAGAAGAAATTGGCATAGAAAAAGTGGTTGTAAATAAGAGAAATACTTACTGTCAATTTGATTCTCCAGCCTTTATTACAAACGAAAAAATTATGATGGCAATTGCTGATTTAGGCAATAAGGTTTCAATAACAAGTGACGCTAAACCAAAGCTTGAATTTAACTTTGGAAATATCTCTAATGTGGATAAATTAACAGAGGTCCGTAAATTTTTACTGAAAGCATCCTTATAGTTTAAATAAGGTGTTTACATTCATTATTCCTTTATGTATAATATAAAACGTATAAAATATTATAATATTAAGTCCATAAAAGGAGCATCATAGATGAAAAAGAAGGTTTTTGCTGCATTAATACTAATCGTTGTAGTCGTTACAATGGTAGTTGCAATGACAGCTTGTTCTACAGGCATCTTTAGTGTTAACGAAGATAGAGACTACCATCAAGTAATCGCTACAGTTACATATAAGGATTTATCAAAAGAAATTTATAAGGGTCAATTATATTCATACGTTTATTCATATGGTACATACTATGCTCAAAACTATAGCATGACTACTGAAGAAATTATGGAGTATTTCTACAACTCTTTATCTAGAAGCGCATTAATGACTTTATATGCTAAGTATTATGCTTATGATAATGCAAATACAGAAGCTTTTAAATTCGTTGATACATCTAAATCAATTAGCAAGTTAGAAGGAAAAGATTTCATTTCTTATGCTCAATATATCTATGCTATTGATCAAGCAAATAGCGATATCTTAACTTCATATAACACTTTAGTTGAAGATTTAAAGAAGATTGATGAAAAGGATGAAGAAGATGAAGATGAAGATACAGAGGATACAGAAGATGAATTAGCTGCTCGTACAGTTAGAACATTCTCTGATGATTCTACTTCAGTCTATGATGAAGACCTAGTTTGCACAAGTCTTGCTACTGTTTATGGCGAAAAGTATTTAAACGTAACATATAAAGATATCGAAGGATATACGGATGCATTTGTTAAGAGCGAATTCAATGTTGCTTCTTTAGATGAACTTGCAAACAATCTTTCTGGTTATAAGCTAATCCAATCTAAGATTGATCAAGAAACAGATAAAGAATTAAAGGCTAATATGAAGAGCGCTTTAAAGACATTAAAATCAAATATTGAAAAGTCATATACATCTTTCGAATATTTCTTAGAGGATAAGATTGATTCTATCATTCTTAAGAATATGCAAAATGATTTAAAGGAACCAGAAGCAACAGAAGCTGAAATCGAAAAGGCTTACAATGATTTAGTAAATACTGATTGGAAGTCATATAGCGATGAAGATTCATTCGCTTCAGCAATCTCAAGTACATCTTGGATGAGCGTAAATGCTTCAAAGGATTATACAGCAGTTAAGAGTACATTATTAAAATTCTCTGATGAACAATCATCTGCTCTAAAGGCAATTGCTACAATGTACGCTAACAGCGAGACAAAAATCTCTGAATTAAGAGAAATGGTTGCTCTTGGACAATATGACAACGATAACATTATTAAGACTTTACTAGGCGAAGAAGGTTCTGGTATTAAAGTTAACGTTTCAAATTATAAATATGATTCAACGACAGACAAGTTGGCTGATGCTTATACAGATAAAGATGTAGATTACAAGGTTGTATTATATGCTATGGCAAATAGCGTAGAAGCAATCGCAAACCAAATCGTTGCTATGTACACAGATGGTATGTCTAGTGAAGAATTAGCAGAAAATGCTACAAACATCAATATCGTAAGATACAATGCTAAGGTTGAAGCTTATACACAATGGATGTATCTAGTAAATGATGACTCAGGTGCATTCAGTAGCGAATATTACACAATCACTCCAGCAGGAAAGGCTTCTTCATATGTTTCAGAATATACAGTTCTTGCTAGAGAGATCGCAAAGGAAGCAGTTGCATCATTTGCATTATCTACAGTATCTGCAGCTTACGAAAACGGAAGCTTAGAAGATAAGACATATAACAGTGAGTATATCAATGCTAACTTAGGAAACAAGACATATTCTATTTCTAAGGATACATTTACAACAAGAAATGATTCAGACAAGGATATTACAGCTAATGTTTATACATTAACAACAGGTGAAGGAAATGCTGTTTCATTCTGCGTTAATACATATGGTATCCATGTTGTTATGACATTAGGTAACTTTGGTGCTGAAGGAAACTTCGGTATTGTAGATGATGTTAAGTCAGAAACAAGAGATGAAGTTACAGCTTATGTTTATAAGTTAAATACAATTAGAGATCAAGGCACAACAATCAAGTATGATTATGTTTATACAGCAGTTGCAGAAAATGCAGAATTTGATGCAAAAGCAGCATACTATGTATGGAAGGCTGGTTCTTATGAAAAGGCTGAAATCGAAGCATTCGCTACAGGTGTTACTTACTATACAAGAGCTTGGGTATTAAAGAGTGTTAAGTGTGAACCAAAGACATTATCTGAATACTTAGGTGATACTGTTATTGATAATAAGTACACAGATGCTTATTCAGTAAAGCAAATCTTATTATTCTTCAATGAAATTGATACTGATGAAGGTAAGTACATCACAAAGAATACAAAAGTTTATGATGATTTATTAGATTCATTAACAAGCAAATAAGATTTAAAAATTTGATATAATAAATGGGAACGAATTTCGTTCCCATTTTGCTATAAGAGGAGTAAAGTACATGAACTTAGAAGAAAAGACATTAAAAGAGAATTTGGTTTTTTCTGGAAGAATCTTGCAACTATATAATGACGATATAGTTCTTGAGAATGGAATGACTGCAAAAAGAGAATATGTAAACCATCATGGCGGCGCAAGTATTTTAGCGGTTGATGATGATAACAATATCTATCTTGTTGAACAATATAGATATGCTTATAGAGAACTAGTAAAAGAGATTCCTGCAGGCAAATTGGAAAAGGGTGAAGACCCTAGAGAATGTGCTATAAGAGAACTAAAAGAAGAGATTGGTGCAACATGTACTAATATGACGCTTCTTAGCGAGATTTATCCAACTCCTGGGTATACGAATGAACATTTATATATTTTCTTGGCAACTGGGCTTTCTTTGGGCCAAAATAAGCTCGATGAAGGTGAGTTCTTGAATGTTGCAAAGATTCCGTTTAAAAAGGCTTTAGAAATGGTTAATAGCGGTGAACTTAAAGATGGGAAAACTGTTATTGCTATATTAAAATACGCGCTATTAAATAAATAATATATTGTAATTAATATTTTAAAATAAGAAAGGAGCTCTTTCGAGCTCCTTTACTGTCTTTATAGGACTATATTATTTCTTGATGATATCCTTGTAGCAATCCTTTGAATAGAAGTTGCTTTCTGTCTTATCATGTGTATCATACCATAGTTGTGCATAGAATGGGATGTGCTTAGCTAATTCATCATAGTTCCATGGAGCTGGTTGAGAATCTTCTGGTCCCCAGTGTCCAGATCTTAAAACTAGGAATGGAGAAGCTTCGAATTGAGTACCATCATGGTATTCCCAAGTAAGCTTTGTATATAAGTCACCTTTCTTCATTTCCTTAGAAATTAACTTACCACCTCTGAACTTAGCAGCAGCGATACAATCATTGATATCGATATCTTCATCAGCCTTAGCATCATCATAACCATGATCTAGAAGTAAGCCCTTAGCATTTTCCTTCTTCTTCATAGCTTCATAGTCACATGGAGTGTTCTTACCATCTGGTAAAACGCCTTCTGACCAAATTGGATACTTATCCCAATCTTCACCGATTGCTTCATACTTTTCTCTAGAACCATAGAAAGCGTTAATACGTTGTTCGCATTCTGGGTGAGATAACCAGTACTTAGGTGAGTTGCTGTTATCAAATAGAGGAACGATCATCTTGTTTGTGATAATCTTCTTGAATGGCTTACCAAAGATCCATAATCTATAGAAGAACTTCTTGCTTAACTTCTTCCAGAAATCTGCATATGTTTCTGAGGCTTGGAAGTGTGTATAGCTATCAAGAACATCTGAATCATAGAACCAACCGCAGTGGAAGTTTCTAGCAACCATCCAGTCTGGCTTGAAGATGTCTTTTGGTGAGCATCCCATTAGTTTGAAACCAGAATCGCATGTTTCGTATCCTGTTACACGAGCTGCTTCGCCGTTACCGATGTTATATACATGTCTCCAGAACTTGTCTGGTAGTGTGCCTTCAATATCTCCAATGATTAAGTTCTTAGCCATTAAACCTGAAGATCTAGCTGTAGCCCATTCAATAGGTGTATTCCATGCTGTATGGAACATTAAACCGTCATGAAGGTTAGCCATCATAAAGTTATCATATAAAATACCAGATTGTCTTAATGATACCCAGTATCTTAAACCACTTTCGATGATATGTCTTTCTGCACGTAACTTTGTTACTGCATAGAAGTCGAATGCTGAAACTAATAGAGGATCTCCTACACGAATCCAAGGGTGTTGATATGTTCTGTTACCATATTCAGCAACTGTTCCGATTTCGATGAACTTGATTTCGTCATGACGTGGATTTTCCTTAATTGCGTCACATAGATTTACTGCACCAAAGAAGTTTGTAGATTCAGCAAGTTTTGGATTGTGATCTGAAACTGGTGGAATTACAGCAGCGCAGTGGAATACATAATCTGCTTTTGCAACTGCCTTAACGCAGTCTTCTTTCTTAGATAAGTCACCGAAAATAACTTCGATGTCATCTCCCCATTGTTTCTTTAACTTTTGAGCTAGCTTTTCGTTAGCTGGCTTCTTTCTTAATAAAACAATACTCTTGATTTTACCAGTAGCCATTGTTTGCTTAAGAACTTCGCTTCCCATGTTACCAGAAGCACCAGTAACAAGAACGGTTTTCTTTTCCATATAGTCCTCCATAAATTTATATTTTTTCAACTTAATTTGGCATTTTTGCCATCGTTAAAAGTATAACATATTTTATTATTTAAAGTAAATAATGAGTTTGCGCGTACGCGTGAGGGTATATAGTATATTGCGATAATTGTAAAATTATGATATAAATAAGAAAGTATAGGGGATTTTAGATGGCAGACAAATACGGAGATAAGCCACTTACAAAGAAACAAATATTAGAGTCAGATAGACCTAAAATGTTGGATTCTGACAAATCTAAGAAGCAGTCATCAGATAACGATCAACTTGAAGATGTTGAAGTTGCTCATGTTGATGAAACTATTGTAAGTAAGGTTGGAGATAAAAAGTCTAATATCAAGTTAAATAAGTTTGACGTATTCTTTATTAGAATATGGTCTTTTATTTGTGCCGCTATTCTTAAGTTTTCATATTTAATCGTTAAAGGAATCAAGTTTGTAATCAAGAAGGAGATACCAGTAAGGTATGTTGTTGCTACAGTATCTACACTTTTAGTTGTTGCATTGATTGCTTTATGTGCCGCTCCTTTTACAAGAACAGTTAGTGTTGATGATATAGAGATATATCACAATAATTTAATTGCTGTTCAAAAAGAAGTAGGTAAGGACGATGTTACTATGGCTCCAATTTATAAATGGGGTTATGTAAATAAGAAAGGTTCTACTAAGATTGATTTTATTTATGAAGATGCAATGGACTTTAAATATAAAGTTGCATTCGTACTTGTTTCTGAAAAGACAGGTTCTTCTACATATTCATATTGGAAACTAATTAATACTAAAGGTAAAGATGTTGGTTCTTATCAATTCTCTCAAACAATCGGAGCAGAAAGAGTAGTATCAGAATTCTCAGATACAGATAAGCTTGCAAAGGTTTGTCTTGCAGGTAACTATGGATTCATCAATACAAGTGGAAAAATGCAAATCAATGCAGAATATGATGATGCTGGTTCATTTGTTGATGGAAAGGCAAGAGTAGGTAGAGGATCTACATATTACTTCATTAACAAGAAGGGAAAACAAGTTTCTTCAGAGTTCTCTTATGCGAGAGATTATGTTGAAGGATATGCTGCAGTAAAGACTCTATCTGGTATGTGGCAATTTATCAACAATAAGTGTGAAAGTATTACAGAAGCTAAGTTTGATGCTGTTTCAGATTTCCACTGCGGATACGCTGCAGTTAAACTTGGTTCAAGTTATGCGATTATTAATACTTCAGGTGAATATGTTGTTAAATCAAATCTATTCTCTGATATAAAAATTCTAGGTGAATTTGAGCTTGTAAGCTAATTTGCTATTTAAATAATATTATTTTATACTTATTTATATACATTTTTATATTAATTTAAAATTTTTTAAAAATTTGTAAAATTTATTAATAAAGTACTTGTCAAGATAATAAGAAAGAGATATTATAGTAGGGCACCCCTTGAGAGAGACCTCTTTTAGGGGAGCAAAAAAAAAATTTAAAATACCTCATAAATTTATTTGACTTAGAATAATTTGTTTGGTATGATGTTGTGGCTGTCTGAAAAAGACGCGCAAGAATGCACCTTAAAAACTGAATAGAAAGTGATAGAAGAGTAGTGAAAGATACGTAAATAAATTTGTAAAGATAGCTACTTTAAACTAT
>DFIJ01000022.1 GCA_002372775.1 Christensenella sp. UBA3700 | reverse complement strand
TCTTCATCAATATCATCATTCAAATAATATATCTCTAAGGCTTTTGATTGTTTCCGTTCACCTGTCGCTAGCGCCGTAGCTTTAAATCTTCCAACAACAGGTTGCGCGTTTTGTCCCAAAGTGAGTGTGAAGTCTGACGTAATTTTTAATTTTGGAATGTAAATAATTGCAGTATGAGTTTCTCCAGTTTCATCGTCCTTAATCCTGGTTCTACCTTCCAGACTTAAAAAACCATCAAAAATATCTTCACCAACAAAACTCACATCCGCGCCATTATCATAAGCATATTCATAATCTACTATAACTTCCTTATAAACTAAAGGAGTTTGAAGTGTGTTTTGATCTATCAAAGATAAACCCGTCAGTTTCTCACCTGTTTCTCTATTATAAACAAAAATCCATGAATTTATAGGCACATGGGTTAATGTAACTTTTCCTTCACTATCTGTTTCTAGTTCATCACGTTGAGCTATACGCACTATTTGATTATCCTCTAAAGAAATAATACGCATATTATTCATTAAACTCAATTGGGTCTTTGAAAAAATTCCCTGTGTAAAAACTAGTTCAACTCCTTCAGTCCTATTCCAAATTGTTACTTTTCGATTTTGATAACCACCTTGGGCGGCGGCTTCTTTGTGAATGTCTCGAAAGTTTGCAATTTGAATTTTGTCAAATGCCGCGATAACTTCACCGGCGGCAAACTCTTTTCCTTTTATCTCCATAGGATAAGTAGATTTTAGCTGTACAAAGTACAGCTCTTGCATACCAAACTCTTTATCCATTTTGTATACTCTCCGTATAAATAAAGCGGAGAGGCCAACCGCCTCCCCGCCATTAAATTAAATATTTAATTAAAGGTCGTCAGAACCATTTGTTCCATCCATTAAGCTAGTTCCAGGGATTCTTGCATTAGGAGTTGCCCAAGGTGCTCTATGATTTGTATCATCATTGTAATAATCTAATACAGAAGCAACACCCTTGTTATTATTTGTTCCAGCAGCAGTATCACCACCAAGATTATACTTAACAAGCTTAATCATAGTACCATCATTAGCCTTTAAGCAATTAACTGTCATAGCAAATGTTGCCGGATCGCCATCAGCTTCCATTGTTAAGCTAACATCCTCAGCAGAAATTTTACCCTTCGGAATAATAAACTGTAAGAAGTCATCCTTACCAGAAGCAACGTTTCTAGCATAAGTGTCACCAGTGATATAATAAGTATTATCACCAAATTCAGAAGTTACATTAATTTCAAGAGCATCAGAAACAATTCCAGTGCCACCAGTCGGCGCATTTACTGCATCTAATAAATCAAATGTACCAAAATCAGCATTAGCCGGCATTGTAGTAGTTGCGCTAGTAATTGCAATTGGAGTAATAGCAGTTTCCTTAGTATTCGCGTCAGTAGTATAATAGAACCAAGAAACCTTAGTAACATCAATATAATAAGTTGCATCTTTAATCTGGAAAGAATACATCTTAGTAGTATCTGTTGCAGTAAACTTATCTCTTGCAAGTGTCTTTAATACTTCCTGAGTAGTACCCGTCTGTCTAACAGTACCACCAAACATGATACCTAAAGATTTTGCACTAAAAACAGCGTCTTCTATTTCAAGAGTAAGCTCTTTATTAGTATCCCAAGAAAGTAACTTTACATTACCTTTACCACCAGTAGCATCTACAGTTTCAGAACTCTGATTAATTGTAGAAGTCTTTAAGGTATCAAGATAAAGTACCGGAGCGGAAGGCGCGCCCTTAGAGTCTAACTCGTAGAACATAACGTCAGCGACTTCCTTAATAGCATATTTATCAAGAATAATTGCCATATTATATAGCCTCCTATATTTTTCTTTTATTCAATATTTTTTATCCAATATTTTGGTTTCACTTTTTTACTATCCGCGCCAGCGAGTAATGCTCTTATATCAACGTCATATTCTTCATTCTGTTGATACATTGCAATTAACCAATGCACGCACGCATAGCTTATCTCTCCTATATTAAGTGGATTTAAACCAATTCCCATACAACAAATTGCAGCAAGTAAAGTTCCAAAAGTCGGTGAATCTTTAGCTTTCTTCTTCTGAATTATCTTATCAGACTCTTTAATTTTCATTTTCCAACGCTTAATGCGCGGATCTAAATTTTCATCTTCTGGTTCTGGAGGTTCGATTTTATCTTGCCCCATTACTAAACGTATTTGGTTTTGAAAATCAAAAAAATTTTCCTCGGTTAGTAATCTAGGATTTTCTAAATCCACATCAGGGTCTAATTCATCTTCACTTTTGCCAATTAGTAATAACTCAATTTCAGGTACGATTGTTACTGGTTCACGAACAAATAAATTAAAAGCATCTATAATTTTATTCTTAACTTCTTCATCTTGATAATAATTCATTAACAAATATTGAAAAGGAGTCGGAACTTGAGTAACATTCTCGTCCTTTAAATAAGCTTCATCTAATTCCTCTTGTGTCATAGTAAACAATGAACGATAAACATTAAAATCCTCATTATTAACTACATCATTTACCTTAGGGGGATAAATTTTACACACATCTTTAAAGTCTATCGGAAAACCAAGAAAAATTTTATCATCAATCATAAGAAGTTAAAACGAAAGTCTGTTCATAAGAAGAAATTTCTTCAGTTAAAAAGTTCAAATCAAAATCTCCTCCAGTCAGCTTTCCTAACCCCTCAATTTTCTTATTATTCAGAGATTTCTGAATCTCCCCCATAATAGCAAAAGGTCTCAAATTAGTATCTTTAATAATCCATTGAGTCATAGGAACAAAAACTTCTAAACTTAAATAGACGTTTTTAAACTCGCTGTTGGCCGCCAGGCCGCTTCCGCGCGCGATGCGTAAAGCTACAACGGAATTAGCGGTTTCTTTTGGTCCAACGCGAGGTACAATTTTAATAAGTTTTTCAAATACTTCTTTTTGTATTTGTTCTTGAGTTAAATCCTCATGATTTAACGGATCTTTATCTGTATAATATAGTAATTTAAGTAAATTCTGATTAGCTAAAAGTCTTTTAATTATATACTGTGCATTTATACCTATGTCTGCGCAATTCCTTACATTCATTATTCAACACCTCCATTAATCCAGAAGAAGTCAGAACTTTCATCCTCTTCTGTTTGTTCTGGCGGCGGCGTCAAATCACGAATATATTGCGGGTCTACAGAAACAAATTCAACTCCTGGAGTTGACTGAGTATCATAGCCTGTTACAACATAAGCTTCTTTTAGTCCACCTTCTCCAACTTCTAAATAATCATCTTTTCTTAAAAATTCATTTACTGGCATAATAAAGAAACTCAACTTCAAATTCTCAGTATAAAGAACTCTACTTCTACTACGAGACTTTAATTCATCTTTCAACATATTATCTTCTTGCCCGTAAAAGTAAGCCCAAGTTTCTCTTAACTCACCACTTCTATCTTTCCAAGAAAGCAAATGCGTCATTTTTAAAACAATATATCTATTATATCCACTTGCTTTCATATCTTCTAAATAATAGATAAGCCAAGGTCGCAGTTCATAATTTTTATCTGGAATAAAGAGTACGGTTCCATTCGGAATATCTAAATGAACATCAGTCAACAAATACTGCATTGTCTTTGTTTCATTCTGCCGCATCGGTGTTAATTCACCCTCTCGAACTTCTCCATCATAATCAAAATTCACATAATAAACTGATTTCATAAGTTGTCGTTTAAAATTCTCTTCTCTTTGGCCTTGCATGCGAGATTGAAAATCTATACCATATCTATTTAGTCTCTTCAAATAAACATTCTCATAGTACCCCATCTTCATCTTCCTCCGTCAATTTAGAAAGCAAAGACATACAATCAAAAATTGTACTTCTAAAATATTCATATCTCAAATATCTCAAAGAGGAAATTTTATGAACCAGAGTATAATAATTTATAGTCCTTTCTTCTGGGTCAAATCCATACAATTCAATCAAAATTGAATCTAAAAACTTTTCCCACTCCCTATCTTTCTCATATTCACAAAGTAGACCAAACAACTTATTCTTTAAACTATTGGCGTATCCTTCATCCATACCAGGAATATACTTCATCTTAATCTCCCGCCAATTGACTATAAGTAAATGGCTTCCCTTTACGAGAACGATAATAAATTCGTTCAAGTTTCAATGCTTTATATTCCTCTCTTTCAAGTAA
>DFIJ01000101.1 GCA_002372775.1 Christensenella sp. UBA3700 | reverse complement strand
TCCGATGTAATTGTAGGAATTGATACTAATGATATATTTTGATTAGAATCAATTTCATTCATATCCTTTGTATTCAAACTAATTGTCAATAATGCCATTAAAAAGCAAATTGTAATTAATACAAAGAATATAACCTTAAACCTAGTTAACCTACCCCTATTCATAAACCCCCCTTATTAAACCAACTTGTTGTAAATACTATTTACGTCTGTAATATTTGCCTTTCCGTCTTTTGAATAATCCGCAGCATATGTAAGACACTTACTATAACTGCCAACACTAGAATCAACTATTGCGTTATATAGAGTATTAACGTCTGTAATATTAATCTTGCCATCACCATTAACGTCTCCTCTTAAGCAAATCATTATTTCGTCTAAAACAGCATCTCCTGATACTAATTGAATCTTATATCCTGAGCCCACAACTGTCTTTGAACTATTATACTTTGATGCTGCTACTAAAGCGCCTTTTGTATCATAAACTTTTATATTGTTAATATCAATTTCCAGCATATCTAAAACAGCTTGAATCTTTTGTCCTGCTTTTGAGATTTCTATTACAGCCAAATCATTCGCGTCATATTCTCCATGTGTTTTAGAAGTGTTGTAAACATACTTCTTACCGCTCTTTACGCATTCAATAAAGTTTGCTTCTGCATCATCTTTGATACTAATAGATTGAGCTGCTGCAATTGTTAATGTACCTGCCGCACCATAAGAAACGTTATTTACAACATAGTTAGCACTCTCAATTGGATAACTATTATCAACTTGAGCAATAGCAACCGTTATTTGATATGTTCCTGATGCGCTAGGAACTGTAGTAGATCCTACATATATTGTATCATTTATACCTTCGTACGTATATGTTACACTTTCTGGATCAACTATTAAGTCATCTGTTGAATCATCACCTACAAATCCTTCAGAAGAAATCTCTAAAGATGGAGTAAATGCTACGCCTAAGCTTACAGCTTTGTCCTTTGCAGATACAGTAATATCGATTTCCTTCTTTGTGATTGCATATGTTTCTTCAGTTTCTTGAACTGTAATGTTATAATTCTCTGCTAATCCTGAGTTTTGTACAGTTTCAACAGCTTCAGCACTCATAGCATATGTACCTACTGGAGATGTTGGTGTTGCTAATGTTGTTACATTAATTGTAATTTCATTGTTATAGATAGTACCTTCAACTACAGTATATGCATCGCTTAAATCCATTATTACAGAGCCATAAGCACTTGAATAACCTTGATTTGCCTTAATAGCTACAACTACGGTTGCTTTATCAATAGTGTAATAACCGCTTAATTCTGTTGCTGCAATATTCTTTCCACCTACTGTAGCAATATAGTAATATGTGCCTACGTTTGCTGGAGTTCCAATAATTTCTGTATTTGCTTCATGTGTTTCACTTGTGAAGTAACGTAATGTTGCATTTTCACCTACAAGTTCTACATCGCCATAATATACAGCAAATTCTGGAGCTTGAGCGTTTCCGTTATATGTGTATGTTCTATCAGCAGGTGTTAAACTTACTTGTGATGAATCGTATTGTGCTGGATCTGTTGCTGCAGTAATTGAATAACTCTTTTCAATGTATCCAGCATAGTTGCCAAGACCAGTAATTACCATTGTCTTGTCTCTTGAATATTTCAATTCATTGTTGTCTAGATATGTACTACTTGCAAATACTGTATCTCCAACTTGACCTTCAACTTGGTAATCAACACCATTTGTTAGAGTAACTACATTGTTATTACCATCTGCATAACCAATAGTGATATCAAAGTTAGGAGCAGTACCTGTGAATGCATATTCTTCTTGATATGTAATAACCATATCTGCTGTTAAAGATAATCCTGTAATTGTAAAGTTACGAGAATATGTACCTGTTACGTTTCTTGTAGCACCTGTTAATGTTACCTTATATGTTCCTACTCCACCTTGGAAAGTAGATTTAGTATAAGTTGCACCAGTTGTTTGATCTTCAAATGATACATTAAATTCTGCAGATGAATATGGATTAATATCTGTTGCGCTACCACCCACCATGATTGTGAATCCTGGATAGTTATTACCTGCTGGGTTGTAAGCCCTTTGTGAGAACTCTGGAATAATTGTTGCTGTAGATAAATCTAATGCAGCAATTACGTAAGAAATGTTAATACTTCCCTTGAAGTTACCCTTACCTGTAAGGGTTGCTTTTACAACACCTGCGTTAACTGTATTTGAGTTGTATGTTAGAGTATAATCAACATTTTCTGTAATTGTTCCATATATATTATCAAATGTTACAGTTGGATATACACTATGGCCAGTATATGTTGGATTCTCTGCAACAGCTGTTACGTGTATGTTAGATAAATCTCTAGCTTCAATATCATAATAACCACTAATTCTACCTGACACGTTGTTCAAATCAACATTAACAACGAAGTAGTATAGATTTACATCTACTGGAACACTATCCATTAGAGTTGCATATGTATAATCTGAATAGTATTCAACCGTGTAATCGCTTGCGGTAATTGTTCCATATTGCCATTGAACATCTTCAACCATTGGTAAAGCTTGAGATGTGTATGTATAAACAATCTCATTAATGCCTTCAATAGTTAATGTAGCGTTAGTAATCTTTGTAATTACATAATCTATTTCAAATGAATCTGTATATTGTCCAATACCAGTAATTGTTAACTTATATTCTCCGGCATCTGTTTCATTGCTTGGTGTAATTGTGTAATCCTCATCTTTTACTAAAGCAATACCTTCAAATTCTAAAGCTAAATCATCAAATGTAGGAATTTCTGTATTGTATGCATAAGAACCTACATAAGTATTCGTTACGAAATCACTTTGTACACGTCTTTGAGCAATTGTGAATGTGAAATCAATACTTCCTGCTGTGTTTGCACTAGAATTTGCTCCACCTTCTAATCTAATTGTATAAGTTCCTACTGCACCATCGAAGTTTTCAACTTCAACGTCATTCTTTAGAAGTGTAATATTAAATTCTGAATCATTTACGAATTGATCATTTACGATGTAATCATAAACGTTTAATTCAAATTGATTAATATAAATCACTGGTAGATTTGTTGTTGGCTCTGCTGCCTTATATTGACTTTGTGTTGGAGTAATATAACGAACAGCACTTGTTAATATCGCAGAAGATACGTCTAATACAGAGATTGTGAAGTTTAATGTAACTTCGCCTATAAAGTTGCCTTGACCAGTTACAGTAACACTACCTGTTCCAGCATTTACGTTTGTACCATCATTTGGATAAGATAATGTATAATCTGTATTTTCTACGAATGTGCCCCATCTTGCATCTACGCAGTTAATCTTTGGATTAATTGCATTGCCATTATAAACTCTTTCATATTGAGTTAATGAGTTTGCAACAAAGATAGACATTGCTGTATAGCCATCAGTTGTGCTTCCTGCAATATTTCTTGGAGTAATTACATATGAACCACTACCATTAATTGCCATAGAACCTGTATCAACAGCTACTCTATAATAGTAAGTTCCAACGTTTACTGGAGTGTCGATTTCTTCAGTTCTTGTAGCATCTGAATAATATGTAATTGTATATTCATTTGTATTACATACATATCCAATGTAAGATACTTGGATATTAGCTGGAATTGCTGATGATGTGTAAATATACTTAGCTGTTAAATCTTCAATTGTTGCTTCTGTTGCAGTGTTAGTTAAATCTAACTTAGTAATTGAATAATTTAATGTAAATGAACCGCTATAGTTATTTATACCTTGAATTGTTAAAGTATAATTACCAACTGTATATAGATTATCTGGAATAATTTCATAATCTTCATCTCTAACTAATGCAACACTTCCGTTGTATAGAGCAATATCATTAAATGCAGGATGTGAGTTGCTATATGTATAAGTTCCAACATAATCTTGTTCTCTAAAGTTACCGGCTCTTGTGATTTCACTTGAACTAATAGAGAATAATACAATATATTCTGAATTTTCTTTTACATTCTCTCTTAGGCCTACTTTTTGTCCCTTAATTGTCATTTGATAACTACCAACTGATCCTGGGAATTCTTCTAATGTATAATTTGTTGTACCCTTTGTAATAGTTACTTCAAATTCAGGATTGTTGTAATTTTCATCAGAGAAGTCTAATACAATTCCATTAATTGTAACTACTGGTAAGTTATATCTACCATTTGTTGCACTAAATGGTAATACATTTTGACTTACACTTGCACTTACAGAAGAACCAACGCTAGATAAGTCTAACTTTTCAATTGTGAAATATAGTGTTGTTGTACCTGTATAGTTACCTTGACCAGTAATAGTTACTTCCGCAATATCACTTGCGTAAATATTTAATGTTCCTTCTGGATAAGTTAATGTATAGTCTGTATTCTTTACTAATGTTCCATAAGTTGTAGCAAATGTTACTTCAGGAGTCTTAATAGAAGCGCTATAGATTCTATCTGCTATTACTTCTGGTTCAGCAACAGATACTTGGATATCATTGATATCTCTTGGACTAATTGTATAGTGACCATTACCTTTAATCTTAATTGAATCTGTATCAACCAAGATAGCATACCAATAAGTACCAGCCTCAACTGGAGTATCAATTACTGTATTATATGTTCCATCAGAATAGTATGTTAATGTATAATCTGCAGCTACAGCTAAATAGTCTTCATATTCAACGCTAATATTTACTGGATTTGCAACTGATGTATATGTATAAACACCATTATTTAAATCTGTAATTGTAGCAACAGTAGATGTATTAGATAAATCAAGCTTTGTAATTTCATATTCTAAATCGATGGTTCCTTGATATTTACCAATACCTGCAACTCTTACACTCTTACCTGTTCCATAGTAGATAGAACTTAATGTAGTTAATGTATAGTCAGTACCTCTAATTAGAGTTACACCATCATAAACAATTTCTAAATCTGCGAATGTCATAGCTCTTGTTGTGAATACATAAGAACCTACATAACTATCGCTTACATTTTCTTCTACTAATGTATATTTACCTATTGTCCATGTTGATTCATACGAACCTGAAACATTACCATTATTGTTGTTTGCTTCAATCTTGACATCATATGTTCCAAGAACGATATCTAATGCATTTAATTCAGCAAATTGTGCTGGTGTATATTCTTGACCTAGATATGTGAATGTGAACTTGAAATCACTACTTTGATTATATGGATATACAAACTCTACGTCTTCAATAGTGATTACTGGCAAGTTCTTATATGCTGCAGATGGATTATAATCTACATTTGCAACACTAATATGAGTTTCTACATCTTGTGCATCCATATCTAATGCTACGATTTGGAATCTAGCATAAGCGATATCCTTATAGTTGCCAATACCTTCGATAGTAACCATTCTATCTTCGTTTTCGCCACAGACTGAATAATCGTCATTTTCAATACTTACTTCATAATCTACGCCTTGAACTAAGGTATTAGTATGATCTGAATATACATCTGTTACAACAAGCTTCTTAAATGCTGGGAATGTACCAGTATATGTAAAGACTCTAGGACTTAATTCAATATAAATACCTTGTCTATTTAAAGAAGCTGGTGAAATTGTATAATCGCCATATAAGATTGTTTGCTTAATGTTTGTACCGGCTGTAGTAATCTTGAAATAATGCTTACCAACTTCTACTGGAGTTGCAACTTCATTTAAGTATGCAGCATCAGAATAATATGTAATAGTAATATCATCTGGAAGTGGATTCATGTTGTAGTATACTTGTACTTCTACTTCAACACCACGGCCAGTGTAATTATATTCTTCTTTTGAATACTCAAAGTATACGTCACCTTCTTCGATATCTTCATCAGCTACGATACAATAATATGCCTTATACCAATCATAGTAAGCAAAGCCTGCAGCACGTGGATAATGATCAGAATCACCGGAGTAGTTGCCTATCATTGTAATTAATAAATGTTGTTGTTCCATTGTTGCATTAACAGAAACTTCGTATGTTAATGTGTAATCTACATCTCTAACCAATGTAACAGCGCCATCATAAGATGTAACAACGAATTCATCGAATGTTTGTGTAGATCCTGTGTAAATCAACTTATATACGTGATCTGTAACAGATACTGCACCATTATGCCAAGAACGAGTCCATTCTTTATCTTCTCCTGTTCTATCTGTTACGAAACTCCACTTCCAAGAAGTTGAAGGATTGATTGTGTATGTGAACTGCTTAGTTCCCATTGCATTGTTAGTACCAACTACTTTAATAGTATAAGTATCAGCATCTCCTGGGAATGTAGAAGCAGTATATTCGTTATTAGAAGAATCCTTAATTGTAATCTCGTAGTTTTCTGTAGATTCACAACCTACGACACTTGTTCCATTAATAACAACATTTGGTAAGTTAGTTTCTGGATGTAAGTGGTCATAAGTAGAAGAAGTCTTACTTAGAGCAATTGTTGTATTATTGCTTTCAATATTAATCTTTTCTACTTCGAATGTTGTAATTCTTGTGCCATCGAAATTGCCTGTACCAGTTACCATGATAGTTGCTGTACCATTTTCGATATTGTTCATATATTCAATATCGTATGTTACTGTACCGTATGTGCTACTAAAGATAATAGCTGGTCTAATTTCATTTCCTGTATAAACTCTGCTTTGCGCTGTAGATACAGTCAATGTTAAATTAGTATCATTAATATCTCTTCTTTCGATTGTATAAGCTCCTGTAGCAATACCCTTTACGATATTAGTATTTACAGTTACTCTATAGTAATATCTGCCACTTTCTACTGGAGTTTGAACTAATTCTGTTTGATAATCACTGTCTGCAAAGTATGTAATAGTATATTCACTGCTTGTGAAATTCAATGAACCATAACTTACATTTAGTAATACAGGAACAGCATTAGATGTGTAAATATATGAATCGCCTGCATTTGCTTTTGTATCAACTATGGTTAAAGTTGCAGGATTTTCTTGAGTTCCTAATGAGTTAATTGTGTATTGTAATTCAATAGAACCCTTATAGTTTGCATTTGCGTTATTAATTTCATCATATAATCCTGATACTGTTAATGTATACTCACCTGGTACGTATGCAACATCTGCTGCTAAAACATATTGTGAGTTCTTAATTAATGTATTACCATTTGAATCACGAATTTCTAGAACGAATTCTGGAACTGCACCTGAATAATCGTAATTTTGTATGAAATTGTATACATCGCTTTGAGATAGTTCATATGGAGTGATTGTAAATGTCTTTTGAGCATTACCAGCATATGTTAAGAATGTAACATCAATAGTAGCTGTACCAACATTAGTATTATTTGAATACTCTACTAAATAGTCTTCATTAACGATTAATGTTCTACCGCCATAAACTATTGTTACTGTAGGAGTAATCTCGCTTCCTGTGTATACAAATGTGTCGCCACTAATAGATACAGCACTTTCATCAATTGTAGTATTAACAATTTCGAATGTAATGTTCTTTAATTCGCCTGTATAGTTACCAATACCTGTTACATTTACGTATTGTGTACCTACAGACGTACCATCAGAACCAAAGACATATGCTACAGTAAAATCTGTATCTTGCTCTAATGTATTTCCATTAGCATCTACAATAACAATATCTGGAGTATGTTGTGTACCATTATATCCCTTTGTTGTTCCTCTTATAGAATCATTAGTAGATAATGTATATGTTGTTACAGTATAGTTCTTTTGAATTGTTCCTGTGTAATTACCACTACCAGTAATTGTTGCTGTATAGTATTCATTTGTTCCAGTAACATCATATGTTTCAGGATAAGTTACTGTATAGTCAGTTCCTATTGTTAATGTTGCTCCTGCAGCGTTTTGAACGATAAATCCTAAATCAGGAGAAACATCACCTACATATACAATAGAATCTGTATATGTTACATTTGAAGCGCTTAATGTTTGTGGAGTAATAGTAAAGTATTCAGTAATAGAAACACCTTCACTAGCGAATGTACCTAAACCATAAACAGTAATTAAAGCTTCGTTGCCCGCATTTATATTATTTGAAATCTCATAATAGTAGTCTGTACCATAAGTTAATACATCACCATTTGTATGATCGTCAGGGTTAGAATAGTAAGTTACTGTAAATTCTGGAGTAATTGCAGATCCAGAATAAATGTAGTTACCTGGATGTGTTAAATAATCAACAGTAATCTCTGCGTTAGCAATACTTGTTGAAACAATCTTATAATATCCAGAATACTTATAACCTGCCAAGTTGTTAGCACCTGTTACTGTATATCTTACGTAACCTAGATTAATTCTATCTTGTGTTGTATATGAGATAGAATAATCTGTCGTATCAGCTACGATACTTGTTCCTGCAACAGTAAATGTTCTAATATTTACGCTTGTAGTTCTTCCTGTATATGGGATTTCTGACAATGCGCTGAATATTACAGTAGAACTCTTTGCTGGAACTATTGTAAATGTTGTTGATGTAGAACCTGTAAAGTTGCCCTTAAATGTTACCGTTGCAGTTGCTGTTCCGACAGTAACATTATTGCTGTATGCAACATCATAATCTGTTCCATCTACAAGTAATGTACTATCAAAATGTAATGTTAATTGTGGCTCAATTGCTTGAGCAATGTAATATTGGTTAGAAATAGTAGCAATTGACAATAATTCATCATTTGTTAAATCTCTAGCTGCAATTGTGTAAGTTGTTGAAGCTGTTCCTGTAAAGTTACCAGTACCTGTTAAGATAATTGTTGCTCCATTACCTACTTCAATATTATTAGAGAATGAGATTGTGTAATCTGCACTTGTTAAAGTATATGAACCTTGTCCAATTGTAACAACCGCACTAACAATATTATTACCTACAGCACTACCATTGTATGCTAGCGATGCATGCTCTAAAGTAATTGTTGTACAGCCAGTAATATCTCTTTGTACGATATTATATTCAATTTCTTGTGCACCATAGAAGTTACCTTCAGAAGTTGCAATAATAGCTAATGTTGCTGTTCCTACATTTAGGTTGTTGTAGCATACTATTCTATAATCTGCGATTTCATTGCCTACTTCATAGCCTTGTTGAACTAATGTTTCAATGTTTTCTCCTGTTGGAGCAAATGTTACAACAATACCTGGAATAATAGCGCTGCCTGTATAGCCAAAGTCATTGCCTTCCATATCAACAGTTACATATGTTTTATTTCCTAAATTAGCCTTGGCAATCTTGAATTGATTGTCTGTATAACCATCGCCAGTTCCGCCATATACTTCACCATATGTTAAAGTATAGTTTGCACTATTGATTAGAGATAAATTACTTACATAGTAATATAATCCAGAATTGTTACCCGATTGTCTTGAAATACTACCCATTAAGACAGAAGTACCTATAGTTTCATTATTGTCCGCATATACAGCCTTATAAGTAATCTCTGGATCTTCATCGCCATAAACTTTACCTTGGTTTGGATCAATCGTGACTACGATTGTTCTCTTTAAGATAGAAACTACAGCTTCTTTTGTTATTTCGTTATATCCTGCACCTGAGATTGTTATCTTATAGTAGTATGTACCTACGTTATAGAACTCTGGTAGAGTTTGATATGTTTCATAATTACCGCTATTCTTCTTTACTTGATATACATAATTCATATGAGAAGCGTTGAAGCCTTCTGGGTAAATTATTGAAACTGTATGTTTAGCACCATCATAGATGATATTTTCTTGTCCTCTTACTTCTACAGAAATATCTATATTACTAAATGTAATATGGCTAGGTGCTGTTTCTTCATCGTCTAAAGCATTATCCTCTTTGTCATATACAACATAGTCTGTTCCTCTTACATAATAGTTCTCTGTAGAACCATACTTAAGAAGTGATACAAATTCAATATTTAATCCATCCAAGTCACCACTTGTCATGTCGATTTCGTGTTCGCCTTCATAGACTTTAATTGTAATATATTGAGCGATTTCAGCAGGTGATGAGAATTTACCATCTAAGTTTTCGTATACGAATCCCTTTGAAATCAATTCTTCATAAACAATTGATGTATGTTCTGGAATTGTAATACTGATCTTTTCTGTATTTACATTAAAGTGTACCATAACACCAGAGATGGCACCGATATTTCCTGTTGCAGGAGCATCTAAGTACGCGTGATTCTCTGTATTATTTGCTGTAATTTGTTGACCATTTAAGTCAGAAACAAAGATATTTGGTTGTAATACTACTCTTTCAACTTCTCTAAAGTTATATAGATATACTCCAACCTCAGAATCTAAATATGTATCATTGATATCATAATCATAAGAATACTTTAATACATAAACATTTTGCTTAACTGATGCATATGCGTTAATAGCAGTTGCAGTTGCATCATCAATAGTAATGATATTTTGTGGATATCTTACTTGCGCAATATTTGTATGATCAACGAATGTTGCATAGAATGCTAAATCTTCAGGATCTTCGCTGTAAGGATAATTGATAAGAACATTTTGAACTCTACCAATATCTCCACTAGTTGCAAATGTAAGAGCACTTAGACAAACAATTGTATCAATTTCTGCATAGAAAGTATTTACACCAATTTGTCCTACATTCTCTAATGTTAATGTTACCAAGTCAAGACCAGTGAACGCGCAATCCTTAATATCTACAAGATTTGAAGGATCATCTCCTGCTACTGTTAGATATTGTAAGCTGTTTGGAATAAAGTATTGTCCATCTGTATAAGCAGTTAAAACACCATTATTTAGATAATGACCTGTCTTATAATATCCGGCTGCATTAACTGTACCCTTACCGAAGATATATCCTAAATGAGATTCTCTTGTGCCATTTGCTGCATTCTTGCTAGCTCCAACATAATGAACTTTTAAAGAATTTAAGTTCTTCATGCCATATATTGCACCTTCTCCTATTGATGTAACAGCACTAGGGATCTCTAATGTGACCATTGCCTCATTGCCTGCTAGAGCATAGCTGCCAATAGATGTAGCAGGACCAAAATCAATACTACTTAATTGCAATGCGAATAACATATAATCTGGAATTTGGGTTCCTGCTGTGCCTGCAATTAATGTTGCACTTGAAATATTGTTATAAACATTTCTTGATCTAGAATTACCAACATTTGCCAAACTATATGTGGCTGATGTCATTGTTGAATTATATTCAGAAACTTTTTGCGCACTCATATTGCCAAATACTGTACTATATTGAATATCTGCAATAGGCACAGTAATTGATGTTAAGTAAAGCATATCAGCAAATGCATCTAGGCCTATTGTTTCAATAGAAGCAGGAAGGGCTAATGATTGATTCAATATACCTTCTTTGTCAGTGATTCTGAATGCATTAGTACCAATAAATCTCAACGAAGTAGCATTTGTAAAGTCTAGAGTCTTTAATCCAGAATTCATGAATGCTCCGCCGTAGACATACTCTAGCTTGTTTCCAAAATTGAATGATTCTAATCCTGACTTTTGGAATGCAGCGCCGCAAATAGCTTCTAAGTTACTTGTATTATTTACTGTTTGAAGTGATGTTGTATTATAGAATGCAAAATCACCAATTCCCTTAGTATTTGTTGGAAGAGTTACTGTTGTTAATGATGTTAAGTTTGCTAATGAATAGTAATCAATAACACCGCCTAAGATAGTAACAGTTGTTAATGTTTTAGGAATATAAGAATAACCAACGGCAGCTCCGTTATTTCCTTGTGATGTAATTACACGATATTGATATGTAGCTTTATAATAATCGTCACTTTGTACGCCACCTAAAATTGCGTGTAATACACTCCTGTCTTCAAAGTAAGATTGTATTAATAAATCATCTGAGAAAGACATTTCTTCATGTATACTATTTCCTAAATATGGAACAGTTAATGTTGTTAAGGCTGGGAAGCCCGCAAAAGCTCCGTTACCGATATATAACAACGATGTAGGCAATACGATTTCTGTTGCTTGTGCATATGTAGAACTAAACGCATTGTCGCCAATATATGATACTCCATCTGGAATATTAATCTTAGATGTATTATTTTCAATATTTGTTATAGTATCTAATCTCTTGATCTTTGAGTTAGGGAATGCATTTTGTGAGATTGTTTCTATAGCAAGAGAATTGTTATCTGATGTATTAACATCAAAAATAACAGTTTCTAAAGCACTTGTTTTTCCAGTACTTAAAGCAAAAGCATTACTTTCAATAGTCTTTACGCTATAAGGAATAATTACTTCTTCTAATGCAGTACAATTCTTAAACATTGAACCTTGAATAGTTAACAATGTATTTGGAAGTCTAATCTCAACAAGACCAGAACATTCTTCAAATTGTCTTGTTCCTACAATTTGAGTAGAATCCATTAGATACAACTTCTTAAGACCTGTTGCGCCTCTAAATGTTTCTGCCGCAACATAGCCACCTCTTACATATACTTCTTCTAAAGCATCATAGATATAATACTTAATACCAGCTTGTGTAATATTTCCTGTACTTGTATTAAGAGAATTTGCATGTGCATTTTGTGCAGTTGAATCTTCCATCAAAGCATCATAAGCCGCAAAGTAAGAGTCAAAATTAAAGTTATCATTTGTTGTTCTGCCGGCAAATGGAACGCTAATTTTTTCAAGTCTTGTCCATGATGCCAAAACATTAACACCTCTAGATGTAACAGAATTAGGAATATATAGATTTGTATCTAAAATAGTACTAACTCTTGTTCCATTTGAACTATCGTATCTAAAACAAGCTAAAGCGCCATCATCAATTCTTGTTATGTTAGAAGAAAGCTTTAACCAATTATTGTCATTACTATCTACTTCAGCCAAATTTGTGCCAACTAAAGTTGTTAATCCAGCTCCCCATAATGCATATTCATGAATAGTAGTGATAGTTAATGGGAATATGATATCTATTAATTGATCGCAATATTGGAATGCTCCAGCTTTTACTGAAGTTGCCGCATAAGATCCAACTTTAGCATTTATTGTTACTTTTGTTAAATCACTTGGCATCCAGAAATAAGTATATTCTGCGCCACTTGAATAAGATTGAACATCTATGTAAGTAGAACTACCATGGCTTTCATTAACTGTAAAACCAAAAATCCAAGCAAAGCTAAAGCCATATTCTGCACCTGTATATCTTGCCGAATGCTTATTCTTTGTAGTATAGCCAGTTGCTTCAGAAACGGCAGAGCCTAAAGATCCTTCTTCGTCTTTTTGACCAGTAAATGGTACCGTTACTTCTACTAAATTATTCCATCCATAGAACGCACCATAACCTATATATTCTATAGTTTGAGGAATAACTAATTTTGTTGCATTCTTTTCTGCGGATTTAGCAACATTTTGTGTTGTGTTTAAATCTGTATAGTTTGAAGCAAATGCACCTATACCAATTTTCTTAATATTTGATTTAAATGTGTCTGTTACTACATTGCCAGATGTTGTTCTAGTTCCAACATCTAATCCTGTTAAACTATTAACACCTGATGTATAGGCAAATGCATATGCACCAACCGTATTGATTGTCTCTGGAATATTAAATGATACAACACTACTTGCACCATAGAATGCGTAGTTTGGAATATCTGTCGCACTTGCTGTGTTTGAAATACCTGTTATAGTTACAAACAATAGACTCTTTGGAAGAACCATAGAATACTTGATTGTAATATCTGTTACAACCTCTGTTGAATCTGGTTGATAATTAACAGTATACATCTTTGCATTATTGCCTGTTGTTTGATTAGAATCACCACCAAATGTATATCCGATTGTTTCACTTGCCTTACCAGTAAAATCTTTGTCTGGTGTTGGTCCTAAATATGGTAATGTTAGTGAGTCAATATTCTCACAACCATATAGTATATTAGAACCGATTGTAGCAACACTTGTTGGAATAATCATTTGTGTTAATGATACATCCATAGCAAATGCTTTCTCACCGATAGAAGTAATAGAGTTAGGAATGTTAATAGTTTCTAACGAACTACATTCTGCAAATGAATTAGAACCGATTGTCAATACACTAGTACTTAAAGTAATATTCTCAATATGACTTGCTTGATAGAACGCATATGATGGAATAACTAAAGTATATCCAACACCTGATATAGTTAAATCTGTTAAAGAAGTAGGAACTACAGAAGCGTTATCTGTATAAGACACACCTCCGAATAAATAACCGATAGAACCACTAGTTGTTGTTGAATTGTTTCCAATAAATGGGATTGTCAAATCTTCAAGAGATAACATTGTCGCCAAAGCTCTCCTACCAATACTTGATACAGAGTCTGGTATTACTAATGTTGTAATACTTGAACATCCCGCAAAAGCATCATCATTTATTGTTGTTATAAGGTTAGATAAACTAATTGCCTCTAGATTAGAACATTGATAGAAGGCTTTAGAAGGAATACTTGTGATTACAGTGTTCTCTAAATTTAGGATTTCTGTAATTCCGCTGTTATCAAAGATACTCTTGCCAATAGATTTTACACTACTTGGCAATGTAATAGAGTCTAAATGACTTGTTCCTGCGAACGCGTTTTGTCCTATTTCAAGGACTTTATATGCAACAGGAATGTTATCAATTTGACCTTGTGACATCGTTCCTTGAGAAGAACCTAAGTTTATATATTCAAGACTTGAACAATTCTCAAATGCTCCATCTTTTATATATTCTATAGTTTCTGGCAAGATGATTTGTGTAATATTACGATTGCCTCTAAATGCATTTTGTCCTATTTGCATTACGATTTCATTTTTATAAGTACTTTCTACTTCATATATGCCAGCCGCAGAACTAGATGCTTGCGTTAATTCATATCCTAGGAAAATACCGTTTTGATCATATACTGGAGAATATACACCTCTTACTCCATTAACTTGATTCATGTCTGCGATACCATAGTAACTTGGATTAGCAGCAATCGCTTGAACCAAATCAGTATTTTCAATATATAATACTATTGTTGAATTTTGGCTTCCATCGCTATTAGCAAACGCGCCTTCTCCGATTGTTGTAACACTCTCTGGAATGGCAATATAAACTAATCCTGTTCCTTTAAAAGCGTTTTTACCAATGCTTGTAATATACGAAGTAAGTCTAACCTCTTCTAAGCCACTTGCTCCTTCGAAAGCACTATCGCCAATTTTTGTAACGTTATATCCACTGTAAATTTCTGGAACATTGAAAAATCCTACACTTCCCTTACCACCGGATGCTAAAATTGCGTAACTATCGGCACTATTTGGCATTTCAACAAATTCATACCCTGTATAAGAAGTATTTAATACTTTAATATAAACAGCAGTATTTGCGCCTTTCACTGGATAATTATCATTGCTTAATACGGCTCTAACTTCTTTATTCGCTGAATCTTTATAACATAAGAAATGTAGGTTATCTTGCATTGGAGATGCGTAATAACTTTCCCCCGCAGACCCAAACAAAGCTCTAGCTTTTGTTAAATCTTCTGCAATATAAATTGTATTATTATCTACATCAAAAGCATATACTGGTTTAGCTACAGTGTCATCCACATATTCCTTTGCCACTAAAATACCATCACTATTAAATGTCTCGGCTAAATCTGGATTAGTCAAAACAACTACTTGATTAATAGATGCAATACCAAAGCTATTAGCAGGGAAATACATAACATTGCTATGTCCTGCGCCTGTAGTGTTTGTAACTTTTGTTGTTAACCATTGATATGTTTTATATCCGTATGTATAGAAAACAGCTGTATTGTTTGTGGAAGCAAAACCATACTCATTGTCATTATAAAACGCTTGACCTGACCATCTAGCTTCTCCATAACCAGTGAACGTTGTATATGTTTCGAAATTAGTGTATGGGAAAGCAAATTGGAAAACCGAAGACATTTGATATTGCAAGAATGCGCCTAATTCATTCTCTTTCTTTATATCAGTAGGAAGGAATACTTCAATCAAATTGTTACAAGAAGAAGTACTATTTCTACCTACGGAAATAATAGGATCTGAAAATCTTATAGATTTTAAGTTCAATGCACCCGCAAAAGCATAAGTATCTACTACTTCACAATCAAAGAAACCTTCGCCACCATCAGAATAATGAGGAGTTTCATAATAATCATCAGTTTTAGCTATTGCGTATTGAACAAGTCTCGTTAAAGTAATGCTTGTTTTATTATTTGCTATATGATTATCTATATCTCTAGAATTGAATACATAGTTATATGTAGCAGTTTTATATAAGTCTCCATTATAAGCAAAATATCCTGCAGGATTCTTTGTTTGTCCTCCCGTTGTAACAAAGTATTCCGAAACATTCTCGCAATAATAGAATGCTCTATCCATGGTATCTACTAATGTAGAAGGAATAGTAATACTTGTTAAACTCTTAGGGAAATAGAATGCATATCTATCGATATATTTTGTTCCCTCTGGAATGACAAAAGAAGAACTTGTCTTTCCTTGACAATAATAAACCAAAGTTTGACCAGCCATAGTTTCGTAGTTTGTCGCAGTTGTAAACGTTGAAGAAATAGGAACAATCTTAGTAATGGAATCTCTATATAAATTACCATCTATTGCAAAATAATGTGGATTTCCGTTGTTAACGATAATCTCAGTTAATCCAGTATCATTTGCAAACACTTTTGAACCTATACTACTTACTGATGCCGGTATAGTAATCGTAGTAATATTTGCACATTCCGCAAAGGCCTCATTTTCTATTTTTCTAATAGTGTTTGGAATATTAATTCTTGAAACACTACTTCCCTTAAAGCAGCCTTCACCAACAGTAACTACACTTCCCCCATTATATGTAGAAGGAATGGTATAAGTGGCTCCAAGAAGCGCCATATGAGAGCCTGTTATACAGAATGAATATTCATTATTACCTAGTGAAGTAAATTCAAAATCAGTATATACATAATCTCTTGCTACATATACATTCGTAGAAGAAATGTTATTTTCTCTATCTTTAACATAAATTGTATATGCACCTGGCTCTGTTATTTCAAAACTATCCTCTGATTGATAACTTATGTTATCAAGAGAATAAGTAAATGGAGTTAAACCAGCAACAGATAAAGCATCACAGCTTATAGTAGTTTTACCATTCTCGGCAATATATCCACTCCAACTTGAATCATAGATTTCCGGAGCGTCATCTGTTACTAACTCAAAACCATTTCCTTCTTTTGTTATAGAACTATTGTAACGAAATTTCTTTAATTTAATACCTTTTACTGAATCTAATTGGCCTGCTCCCGTTCCGATATTAGCATTTAAAAGCGCACAAATATTGTTATAGTTATAATTACCAGATGAAGAGTTATAGTATGTATTACCGTATGTTGAAGCTCTTAAACCAAAAGCAGAAGAATCTTCATAATAACCTTCCGAAGTAGAACAATAATGATAAGCACTTGTAAAACCATATGGATTAGTCTCATCGTCAGCTGCAAGTGCGCTTGATCCTGCAAGAGCATTTCTTTCTAAGACATTATAAGAAAGTACGTGTGCACCCATATGATATCCTGAATCATAAGAACCACCAGAGAAGCCTACACAATCTTCATCCGGTATCCACAAAATACAATTAACAACCGCTGAATAATCTGTAGCTCCTTGTGGATTATCTCTATATGCTCTATTCATGTGATATCCATATACTTTAGTAAAGAATATGCTGTTAATCATTAGAGCATTCTTAGACAAAGATCTAATCGCACCGCACGCAATAGCATGGTCTTGCGCTGATAATTCACCACATACAACTACGGCATAAGAAACGCAGGAATCCATAATTCCTGAATTATGAACTATTAATGGAGCACATGTTCTATCTAAAGATCTTGATCTAGGACATCTATTCCAAACAATAGCTTTTGTTATGCAATTTTGAAGCAACCCAGAAGCTTGATTGTTTATAGCAAAAGTGGCAAATGATGTTCTTGAGCCATGTGTATTCTCATCATAATATAATACACAACTAGAATCCGCTGTAAGATTCTTTATTTCACCATAATTATCCATAGTAATTAATGGGTCTGGATATCCAGTATCATACACTATTGTTTCTGATAAATTCGTATCTGCAGGATTATAAGTTCTATCTAACGAATCATAGTATGCTTTGTTTAAAGTATAAGACGATCTATTGTGATTAAACTTTACTTTTCCATCAGTATAGGCGGCCATTTGAGTATAAACTGTTCCTTGACCAGCATTTCTGATAGTATGATAAAGTCCATTAAAAGTACCTTCAAAGGCACAAATATCTTTTAATCCCTCACCACCAGCAGGATAATAATTTGTCAAATCCAAATCGGTAGTTAAATATAAAGTTTTATTTGTGAACTTATATCCAAGATTTTGATAGCATAAAAAAGCGTCAAAAGCGGCAACGGAGTCAATTTGGAAAATATCATAGTCATTATAATTTGTTGTTGTAAGAGTGTGATATGTTGCTGCCAAAGCAATTTCTGGGTCAGAACCATTTGCATTAAAGGCATTCTTCTCCAATCCTTGCTCGTCATTTAAAAACAAAACAAGGCTCATTGCAACAGACACTACAGCTACAATTGCAATTACAAGCCAAACGAAATATTTTCTCTTACTAATGTTATTTACAATAGACATCTTTCCCCCTTAAGGGACAGAACACAAAACAAACCCAACATGTTTCCACCCCTAAAATAAACCTTTTCCCAACGCCTTTGTTTATATTATTAGCTTATAATTTAATTTTAGTTCAAATAAAAAGAGAGTCAATCCCACACGCCCTATTATAAAGGCAACCTAAAAGTAAACTTAAAGTGCAATTTACAAATAATACATAGTTTTCTACCATTTTTGCCATATTTTATCCCAGCATTGCCGCGATATTGGCTTGAATTTATTTGTAAATTTTATGTAAAATCTATGCAAAGTTTCAAACAAACGCTCCATCTTTGGCCTAATTTCATCTAACCTATATTCTTATACTTTCTATAAGTATTAGTCATTATTTGGGCAATAAACCATACCATTTTTGTATGTTTTATATATCATAATTCTGCGATATTTCACTATCCCCATATAGTCCTAAATTGTCATATAAAAAATGGGCTCTCGCGTGTACGAGAACCCATAAATTACACCATATTGAATAACTATTATTTATTCTTTTCTTTCTTCTTAGAAGGTCTTGAGAAACCATTACAGAACTTAACTAGAAGTGATGCTAGCCATAATTGCATAATACCATTACTCATAGCACTCATACCTCTAAATGAGATATTTAATGCACTATCTATCATCATCTTGTTTTGAATTAGATCTTGTTCTTCCTTCTTTATACCTAATGCAGCACGAACAGCAACAAGCATAATCTTATAGAATAATTTACCAAAACCTGATCCTTGAACATCCATTGCTGTGTTTTCAAGTGTATAATCACCCTTTCTTATTGTTGTTTCATGGATAGGTTCAATTCCAAGAAGCTTCATATCCTCATCTGTTGGCTTACCCTTGAATGTATCAAACCAAGAGCCCTTAAATTTAGCAAGTTCATCTACAACTACGCCATCTTTCTTAACTTTTGCTGTAAGCTTAATATCTCTTGAAGAAGCTCCTACTCTTATTTCATATTCACCTTTTGCTGTAACATATTCGTTCTTAGCTACATCAAAGAACTTGAAATCATCATCTGTAAGAGTCATTGTAACAGTCTTCTTCTCTCCTGCCTTTAAGAATACCTTGTCGAAATTCTTTAATTCAGCATCAGCAAAGATTGTTGCCTTTGTCTTATTTGAAATATATAGTTGTACAACTTCTGCACCATCAACCTTGCCTGTGTTTTCTACATCTACACTTACCTTATTGCCATCAACAACAAGATTTGAATATTCGAATGTTGTATAAGATAGACCAAATCCGAATGGATATTGAACTTTAACATTTGCTGTATTGAAATATCTATAACCTACAAAGATACCTTCTCTATAGTTAACTTGATTTCTCTCAACAAGCGCATAAGTGTCTGAACATGGAACATCATCCTTAGATAATGGCCAAGTTTCAGCAAGCTTACCTGATGGAGAAACTTTACCAAAGATAATATCTGCAAGAGCATCAGCGCCAGCTTCACCAGATAGATAAGCATCTAAAATTGCTGTAGCCTTTGATTCAAATGGAAGTTCAACTGGAGAGCCTGCGGATAAAACGATTACAACATTCTTGCTCTTTTCTAATACTTTTTCAGCTAACTTAATATGAGTTTCTGGCATAGCCATTGTTAATCTATCGCTTCCTTCAGATTCATAATCATCTGTAAGACCAATAAATAGAATAACTGGTTGATCTTTATTTACTTTTTCAACAGCAGCATCAATAAAGCTTTCATCCTTTACATTAGCAGCTTCATATCCCTTTTCATAATCATATTCGATTCCTGCTGCTTGTAAAGCACCTAAGAATGTATCTAATTTATGTGGATTTAAGTGAGAAGAACCTGCACCTTGATATCTTGGCTTTTCTGCCATTTCACCAATTACTAATGGTTTAACATTTGCTTTTAGAGGTAATTGATTCTTTTCATTCTTTAATAAAACAATACTGCCAAGAGCAACGTCTTTAGCGATTTGGTGGTGAGCAGCAACATCATAAGTAGCATTTGCTGAAGCAATATCTGCTGTCTTTTCTAAAAGCTCAAGAACTTTAAGCGCAGCTCTATCAATTACTTCATCAGAAATCTTTCCAGCCTTATAAGCCTTTAGAGTTTCTTTTAAATATAATTGCTTATTACCTGGCATCTCTAAATCAAGACCACCATTTAAGTCTTCATAGTGGCAATGACCGCCGCCCCAGTCTGTCATAACTAAGCCGTTGAATCCCCATTCACCACGAAGAATGTCTGTAAGTAAATGCTTGTTACCACTTGCTGGTACATTATTAATCTTGTTATATGCGCTCATTACTGTATATGGTTGAGATTTCTTTACTGCAATTTCAAAAGGCTTTAAATAATATTCTCTTAATGTTCTTTCATCAACATTTGAGCTTCCTGTCATTCTGAATGTTTCTTGGTTATTAGCAGCATAGTGCTTTAGAGAAGTACCAACACCCGTTGATTGAACACCATTAATTAAAGCAGCGCCCATTTCGCCTGCTAATACTGGATCTTCTGAGAAATATTCAAAGTTTCTTCCGCAAAGAGGGCTTCTCTTCATATTAACGCCAGGTCCTAAAATTACAGACACTTTTTCTGCAACACATTCTTCACCCATAGCTTTTCCCATTTTGCCTAATGCTTCTCTATCCCAGCTACATGCTGAGCAGCTTGCTGTTGGGAAAGCAACAGAAGGAACGGCATCGCCGATACCCATACCTGGGCCTTCTTTCTTTCTTAGTCCGTGAGGACCATCTGTAACCATAATTGATGGAATTCCGTACTTTTCAAAATCAACTAAATGCCAGAAATCTTTACCAGATGTTAGCATCAATTTTTCTTTAACTGACATTTGTGCTAGTATCTCTTTTGCTTTCATAATTATCTCCTCTTTTTTATACGCTAATATAATAAATATAATAATGCTCGCGCATTTTTATTATAACAAACGACACTCCTCCACTCAATAGCAAATTTAATATCTATTACCCACATTCAATAAGCCTAAATTATCTTTTTTAAATCCGC
>DFIJ01000068.1 GCA_002372775.1 Christensenella sp. UBA3700 | reverse complement strand
GGATTTAAAAATATATATCATCAGGATAGTACTGGATTATATTATGTCTTAACAGAAGAAATAAAAGAAGGTTATGATTTAGAGGATATAATTCCTTCATTGCCTAGTGATTGGCAATCCTACTGCTATTTTAGAGATATTGATTTTAAGTAAAATTATACACTTTCTAAAAAAAGCTTAATATCAGACATTGACTTGAAATTTTAAAAAATTTAATGTATAATATAATTGTAAAAGATAAGGAAAGAAAATCCAAATCTAAAAAAAGAAAAAAACTATTAAGGAGAAAAGAAAATGGAAAAGAGAGTAACTGCAAGAGAGAACTTTGAGGCAATTAAGAATTTTGTAATCGAGAACGGTAACAATGAGGATTGGGTAGCTTTCCTTGATGCTCAGATTACCAAGCTCGACAACAAGTCCGCTAAGGCTAAGGAGAAGAGAGCTGAGAAGGCAGCTGAGCCTGATCCCTTCCTTGACGCTATCGCTGGTGCTATTGGCGACGAGCCTATTACCGCCGATGAGATTGTAGCAAAGCTTAACCTTGAGGACCTTACCCGCAACAAGGTAACTTCTCGTATCGCTAAGCTCGAAGGTATCGAGAAGGTTGAAATTAAGGTCGAGAATGCCGAGGGTAAGACTGTAAAGAGAGTTGCCTATAAGAGAGCATGATTTTGCTTCGCAAAATCGAATGAAAGAAAGGAGTGGAGAAATCCACTCCTTTTTTGCATTTAAAAAAATTTTGTGCTATAATATTTATAGAAAATATTAAGAAGGTAATTCTATGTGTACTAAAGAAGAAATTATAAAAGATATAGAAAGACTTAATAAATTGGAAGAACAATATCCATTAAGTCAATATTTAGAGTGGTATAGAGATTACTTATATGAAAAATTATCGGAGGTATCGGATGAAGGTGTGTCTTAATGCTTAGCAAGATAAGGAATATCTTGAGAAAGCAAATGAATTAAAAGTTATATGGGAAAAAAGAGATATAATTCCTGAGATATTTGAACAGTACCCTGACAAGGAAGTAGTATTAGAATGTCTTGAAACTAAATTAACCGAAGAAGAATATGAAGAATTAAAGTTATATAATGGTCTTAGCAGAGGAAAATTTAAAATCTGCTGCGGCAATTTTAAGCTGTTTCAAGATACTGATATTCCGTTTTATATAGGCTTTCCTGCTACTGATTTTTATACTTTAAAAGGAATGGCGGCAGTGGGAGTGTGCGCGGTGCGCGTGGACGGCCCCCTTATATTTGATTTGGCCTCGGTGCGCAAAAGTGTATCAGTTGAAATTAGAGTAACTCCTAATGTGGCTTATGCAGATGGATATCCTCGTGAAAATGGAATAGCAGGTGGATGGATAAGACCAGAGGATTTAGATAATTATACAGATTTAATTGATGTTATTGAGTTTGAAGATGTAAATAAACATAAGGAACAAGCTCTTTATCGTATCTATATAGAAGAAAAAGAATGGGATGGCGATTTAAAGGATTTAATTACTAATTTAAACTATCCAGGAGTCAATAGGATGATAGATCCTAAGATAAGTATGACTCGTAAGGATTGTAAACAGTCTTGTATGCGCGGAGGTATTTGCCGACTCTGCAAGACTATGTTGGATTTAGCTTCACCGGAACTATACAAGGAGAAAAATGAAACAATTCAGCGATAAAGAATATATTTTATATCAGAAGATATTAAAGACTTCTCAGCGAGGTCTATTTAATATAATGAAAAACCTTTTAATCAAGTATTATGGAGAAAACAATATTGTTATTCACCAAGATTTTATCTTAGCCTATGGGAATATTCCCATCGCGCTCTGCGCGCACCTGGATACAGTATTCCCCAAACCTCCGGAAGAAATCTTTTATGATAAAGAAAAAGGAGTAATATGGTCTCCACAGGGCGCTGGGCATGATGACAGAGCAGGCGTTTTTATGATATTAAAAATACTACAAAAAGGGCTGCGGCCGCACATTATTTTTACTACAGATGAGGAAATAGGATGCGTGGGCGCTTCTGCTTTGGCACAATTTAAAAATCCCTTTAAAGATAATTTAAAATATATAATTCAGCTAGATAGACAAGGTATTGATGATTGTGTATTTTACTGGGGCAACAACCGCAAGTTTATTAAATACATAGAAGGCTTTGGATTTAAAGAACAACCAGGTTCTTTTACCGATATAGTGGTGTTATGCCCAGCTTGGGAAGTATGTGGAGTTAATCTATCTGTTGGATATAGAGATGAACATAGTACTTCAGAAGTATTATTTGTATCTGCTTGGTATGATACTTTAGCTAAAGTTACAACTATGCTAAAGAATCCTCCTAAGAATAATTATAAGTACACAGAATTAAAGCCTATTATAAATTATCCTTATACTCTTGGTTCTACTACTTGTGTGTGTGATAGATGTAAGAAGGAAGTACCAGAAGAGGATGCTTATCCAGTAAAAAGGTTAAATGGAACAAGAAAAGATTTTTGTATAGATTGTATTTGTAATAATGTTTCTTGGTGCGAAAAGTGTAATGAACCTTTTGAAACATTAGATACGACTCAGAAAATATGTGCAGATTGTGAAAGGAGCATGAATAATGCCGAGAGGAACGACAGCTAAAGTTAATATTGAAAATAAGTTAAAGGAAGCGTTTGGAGAAGACTATGTGGGGGTATATGACAAGAAGGTCATTGTCTGGGCAGACGACGGTGGTGAAAGGGTTCAAATAGCCATTTCTATGACCTGTCCTAAGAATCTTTATGGTAATGTAGACCTCGCAGCCGGAGCTGATCATGATTTCACAATGGATACGACTGTTACCGCTCCAGTGACCGCCCAGCCCGCAGAAGTAACTCCAGAAGAGCAACAGAATATAGCAGACTTAATCGCGGCTTTAGGACTCTAATAAGTCGCGTTTTACAAAAAATATTAGTATAATATATATAGAAAAAGTGATAAAGGAAATATATATTATATGTATAATCTTGCTAGAATTACAAAAGAATTTAATGAAGCTTGCGCGAGGGCAGGTGTCGAGAATCGCTGCCCCGTCCGCATTAATGCTAGACTTACTCGTACTCTTGGTAGAGTAAAGCATCTTCAGAAGCTTGATGGAACTATTGAACCTACTGAGATTGAGTTTTCTAAGCAGTTTGTTGAAACCGCAACAGATAAGTGCATTAAAGATGTAATTCTTCACGAGGCAGCGCATCTTGTCGTAGCAGAAAGAACGCATATTTCCCATGGTCATGACTCTTATTTTAAGAGTGTATGCGCGGAGCTGGGTACTGAGAGAAACGGATACGCTGGAGCAGTAGAGTATGCTAAGGCTGTAAAGTATAAATATACTGTTATATGTCCTAACTGTGGAGAAATTGGCGGATATAATAGAATGTGCAAGACTATAAGAGAGATAAAGTATTGTTCTTGCAAGAGATGTGGTTCTACCCAGTTGAGGGTTGCAACTTAAAAAATTTTTGTGTATAATATAAATATAAGAAATGAAGAAAAGTCTTTAGAGTTTGTGGCTTTTGGTCAAATTCTTATAATTACAATTTAATAATTTTTATAATATTTAATCTATTATTTTAGTAATACGGGATATTACTAAAAGTCAAGAAAGACTATAAAACACACAAACCACAGGAGCGGCAGCGCCCTAAAGACTGCCATATAACGCTGATGTAGCCCAGCGGCAGAGGCAGTGGACTTAAAATCCATCAAGCGTCGGTTCAAGTCCGACCATCAGCACCACTGAACTTGGAACAGGTACGCACCTCTTTGCGCAAATCTATTCCAAGTTGCTTAGTCGGTTTTCCTAACGACGACTTTAAATAAGTGTTAGGCGTATATACGCGACCCCGTGATAGAGTAGCTTGTATAGGTGAAAATCACGGGGTTACTTGTTTTATAAATTAATTTATTCTATAATATTTATAGAAAAAAGATAGGAGGAATAGTTATGAATAAGGTAATTGCACTTGACATAGATGGCGTTCTTAATAACTGTAATACTCCCGGTGATGAAAAGATATGGGGGTATCCAGGAGTTGAGGATGTCCTAGTAGAGAGGCTCGCACGCATCGTTGAGGCAACTGGCGCCGATATAATTCTTACTTCCACTTGGAAGGATGAATACCTTATGGGTACTCCTATGGGAGAATACTTAGCTAATAAATTAAATGAATATAATTTATTTATAGATTTTATTAATGAAGAAACTCGATGGGAGAATCGTGGTAAAGACTTAATTAATTCTTTAAATAAATATTATGGTAAAAATAATTATAATTATGTTATTCTTGATGATGAAGGTTTTGACTATGAATCATTAGGAATAGCAGACCATTGGGTTCGTACTTATGAAACTTATGGATTAACAGATGAAAATGTAGAAAAAGCAATTTCTATACTTAATTGCATATAAAAGAATTTTTTGATATAATATTTATAGAAAAAGATAAGGAAGTGATAAATATGAAATTGAAGAAAGTAATGAAGATACTCCCGGCTTGGGAAAGAATTAGAGTCTGGGGAAATGATGAGGAAATTCCGTTGTATGATGGTTGTGTAGCTAACCTCCCCAAGAGTTTAAGTGATTTGAAGATGACCAAGGGAGAAGATTGCGAGAGTTATCTTGAATTTCGTTATGAACGTGCTGACATTGGAGATCATGTAGCCGTATTTGTTAAGGAGTAAAAACTATGGAAAGATGGGAGCATGATGCTTTTCTTGGGTTTATGGCCGAAACTTGCGAAAGTGAAAAGCAAAATAATCTAATAAGAGCTATTGAGAAAGATATAATTTTTTCAGGCATGGATAGAGAAGACATTATTGAAACTAATGCCGCTAGGTATGGCGTAACCTATGATACTGCTGAAGAAATTTATGATGTATTGATTGATAATTATACATAAGAAGGTGATTTAATGATTAAGTTGTATTGGACAAACAATATGCCAATGGGATGTGAAGCCGAGAAGATTGAAGGCTCACTTATTGGTATTTTTAAGGACCGGGCAGGTAGTGTGCGGGCGGCCAATGTATGGTTAGAGACCCACGGTATTCGTCGGGACAAATACAGTCGTTCTTGTGTAGATGCGCGCGGCCGTGAATGGGAAGATTTTGGCTCTTGGTCGCATTTCTTTGTAAGAGAAGAAGTAAAGGAGTAAACCATGTTTTATTACGATGTGAAATTTTACGAGGAAACTGAAACAAAAAGAGAAAAAGGAATTATTTCAGGAAGTAGTTTCTCAGAAGTAACTAAAAAGCTTGAAGATTTTTATGGCAAAGATAATCTAGTTTCTATAGAAAATCTTTATGAGCTTGAAGATCCTCTGCTAAAGGTAGAAGTGCTTGAAGTTTTTGGCATCAAAGGAATTATGGATTAATATGGAACAGATACAAATCGGTGATTTTAAAGTTAAGGTAGTTAATCCAGACGAAGTAGAAAAATATCTTACTTCAGAAGATAAGGAAATAGATTTGCGCGTTCAAGCGGCAATTGATGAAGCAATAAGAAAAAATAGTGACAAAAATTGATTTTTAAAAAATTTTATAGTATAATATATATGTAAGAAAGTTAAGAGATTACTAATATCTAACCTAATTCGCGGTTAGGAGAGCGTTGTGCCAGAGTTGTGACTGGGGAAGGCGAAGCAGCATCCTTCATAAAAACAAACCGAAACGTAGGTACCTAAACTGAGAGAGTAGGCTCTCGCAAACAAACGCAAAAGTAATCTTTAATATGCCGACTTAGCTCAGTTGTATAGAGCGTTTGGCTACGAACCAAAAGG
>DFIJ01000024.1:36713-41993 GCA_002372775.1 Christensenella sp. UBA3700 | reverse complement strand
ATAATAGGCATAAGATTTTCTCTATTTGGCACTTTTCAGCCTCTCTGCTGCGTTAATATCTTTCAGCTGATTAACTATACCGCTGACAAACAAAGCCTGTCAGAAACGTTAAAAATTTGCAGAAAGTTTAACACTTAAAATTTTTATATATTCTAAAATTTTATTATCTTTGTAGTATGAATAATTTAAAAAGATATGCTATTACTTACAAAAAGAATCATAATACTTATTATGGTAGTGGTTTTTACGGTTCTACAAACTCAGAACATACAGAAGTTATAATGGCTTTAGATGAAGAAGATGCAAAAAGAATTGCATACAATACTTTTGGAATGGATAATGTAATTAGAATAAGAGAAGATTAAATTATGGCAAAAGAAAATATTGAATTACATATAATACATAATCCTAAACTTACTATTGAAGATAACGGATTTGCTGTTGCTATCTTTATAGATGGTGTTGATAAAAGTGTATTAGAACTCTCTCAAGAACAGATGCTTCATATTGGAGCTATTCTTCTTAATGCTAGTAGAAAATTTATAAATAACGCTGATAAAATTAAATAAAATGAATGAAGAAGCTAATTTAGTAGAATTGCTCTCTCTTAATGTCAATCTTAATTTAGTTGATGACAATGTTAAAGAGTTTGCTAAAATAGTAGGTGAAATGACTACTCTTTATGCCAAAAAGAATCACGATTATGGTAATTCTTTTGATGAAGGTTGTGATAAAATTGGTGTAGGTTATCCTACTGGTCGTCTATTAGACAAAATGAATAGACTTATTGCTTGTATGGGAAAAGAAGATAAAATGCAAATTAATGAATCTATTGAAGATACTCTTAAAGATCTTGCTTGTTATAGTGTTATGACACTTAGTTATTTAAGAAGAAAAGAAAAATGTCTGATGAACGACTTAAAGAAATTGTAGATGATATAATTAGTGGAAGAGTTGTTAAGATGACTGATGAAGAAGCTGAACAAATAAGTTGGCATTATGAATCTATTCCTCCTAATTGTAGAACTATTATTTTAACAATTAAACGTAAATAAGTTATGACAGAACCTATTAAACCTTCAGAAGTTAAACAAATAATTCCTGAGTTTGTTATAAAGGGAGCTAATGAATGTATTCAGAAACATTATAACGCTCTAGAACGACGTTCTCGTTTTACACAAGATGCTCTAATTGACTGTATTCTTAAATATAGACCAGATGAAGAAATAAATAGAAATACTCTGTTTGATAATTATTGGTTAGACATAGAACCTGTTTATAGAGCCGCTGGTTGGGAAGTAGAATATGATAAGCCTGCTTATTGTGAAGATTATCCTGCTAATTTTACATTTAAACTTCCTAAAGGTATATAAAATATGGAACTTATTAGACCGAGTGTAGAGATATGGGAACAAGGTAATACTCTAGAAGATATGTGGAAACATATTGCTAGATGTACTAGAGTTTGTTATCAAAGTGCTCCTAAGAATGATGGTGAAACTGATGAAGAATTTGTTAAGAGAGTTATTCTAAGACCAGATTCTTCTACAGGGGAGCTTAATTTTGATAAGATACATGGTGCTATGCTTGAACATGGTACTATTTATTTAGCAATGCCTTTAGAAAGCATTATTCCTATAGAAGCTAATGGTTGGGGTAAATATTTAAATAAATATTCTAAAGCAGGTACTGTTTGTGAAATAAATGGAGAAAAGAAAGTTGCTGTCACTACTAATCTTCGTGTTCTTTATGAAAACGGTTGGCTTGATGATTTACAGTATATTTGTGCTCCAACTAAATATCACGCTAAAAGAGTTACAGTTTCTTTTACTACTAATATAGGAGTTACTCGTGAATTTAATCGTCATAGAGTTAATTCTATTGCAGAGGAAAGTACTAGATATTGTAATTATGCTAAACCTAGACAAATTAGTAATATTAATAGTGCTTTAGGTTCTAGTACAATAGTTAACGATATAATGCCTATAAATGGTCAAATGAGATTTGGACTTCCTGCTTGGTTGCTTGATGAAGAACATTTACCTTATGTAGAGTCACATCAATTTGATAGTGTTATTAGTTATTGTGATGATATTTGTAGAAAAGCAGATAGAGATTGGACTAATATAGATTATTATCTATGTGCATTAACTGTTTGTGAGTATTGTTATAATAAACTTATTGAAACTGGTTGGAAACCTCAGCAAGCTAGAGAAGTTCTTCCTCTTGCTACTAAGAGTCAACTAATTCATACTGCTTTTGTTGATGATTGGAAACATTTCTTTGCTCTTAGAGCTGATGGTGTATCAGGTACTCCTCATCCTAACGCTAAGTTAGTTGCTGAGCCTCTTAAACAAGAATTTATCAAACGTGGTTATATAAAATAAATTAATAATATTATGTATCTTAATTTTGTTTCAGATTATAAAGATTTAACTTTAACTCCTTATATAAATATAGATTGGAGTGAAAATTCTAAAGAACGTGGAGTTAAAACTTGTATATCTATAGGTTGGCTATTTTGGGAACTTTATATTGATTTTATATAAAATTATATATTATAACTTAAATTATTATGACACATTGTTATATTTTTGATTATGTTAATTGTAAAATATATCATACTACAATTCCAAATGATGTAGAAGATATAGACTCTTATGTTGCTGAAAAACTTAATATAAAAGTTGGCAATATTTATACTATGTGTAGTGATGAAGAATTAGAAATAGAAGAACTTTGATTTATTTTTAATATGAGTCAAGATGTTAAATGTTTTATTGGACTTCATAAATACGAAGTTCTTGAGAAGAAGGATATTAAAAATCCTTATGGTGCTATAGTCGGAATGACTATTATCTCTCGTTGTACCAATTGTGGTAAAATTCATGAAGATACTGTTTATACTGATAATAATTATAGAAGATGATTTGGATTGCTTGTAGTTTATTTATTAGTACAATTTTACTTTGTTGTACTCTTATTTGTATTAAGTTTTCTGATAGAGCTTATACTAATGCTATAGCTTGCCTTCAAGACTTATGTGATATTCTTAATGATAAATTTCCTGGTTCTGATTTAAGAATTATTGCTGATGGAAATGGAGTCAAAGTTACAGGAGAACTTAAATATCTTACTAAAAATGGTAACTAGTCTTTATACTGCTAAGATTAAACTTCATAAAGAATATCCAGATTATAAAAATTATCTTGTTGCTATAAATGAAAATGGTGTTCTTATAATGGATAAAGGTTTGTTTGTTGTATCTTTTTTCAGTGAAGTAGATTTTAAAAAATCTGTTGAAATAGAAGGTAATAATTTAAAACATATAAAAGATATTACATTATGAATATTTGGCAAATTCAACAAGACCTTCTAGATATATTTAACGAACTAGAAGAGAATGGTGGAGAGTTAACTCCTGAACTTGAAGAAAAACTTGCTGTTACGCAAGAAGATTTCAAAAACAAAGTTAAGTCTTATGGAGAAGTTATCAAAAGCCTCAGAGGAGAAATTGATACAATCGATAAAGAAACTGCTCGTCTCAAAGAACTTAAAGATGCCAAAAACAGAGTTATTGAAAGACTTTCAAAAGTAATTGCTCAAGCTATCACTAAGTTTGGTGATGAAACTAAATCTGGTGGTAAATTCTTAGACTATGGCACAGGTAAGATTAGTGTTAGAAATACTACAAAAGTTGAAGTTGATACTGAAAGAACTGATGCTATATGTAAATCTATGTTTAATTATTTTAACGCTCTTGCTTATACTAGAGAACTTAATTCTGTTCATGACTTAGATGAGAAAGAAGTTAGAGAAGCTATTAAGAACTCTGATGGAGGAATGGAATTTAGTTCTGATGAACTTTATAATATTCCTGCTACTCTTACATTTGATGTAAATCTTAAAGACCTTCTTGCTAATAATGGTATTGATTTTATGCAAAAGTTCTTCGGATTTATAACAAATTATAAGGTTAAATCTAATGTTAGCAAAACTGCTATGAAAGATGTTTTACTTGAAGGTAGTGCAGATTTAAGTAGTATTGCTCACATTGAACAAAATCAAAGTATTACAATAAAATGATAGTAAATGCTGCTGTTCAGGAACTTATTAGTTTAAGACCTGGTGATGAAATTGTAGTCGCTAATCAAGAGGAGTATTATCAAGGTACTCCTCATTATAGCACAGTTAGAGATATAGTTAAAGATAGTGGTAAACTTGTAATATTAACTTAATATGGCTAAAAAGTTTGACGTTTATGGACTTCCTTGGGGTGGTAAAATGGGTAAAGATGTTACTGATTGTAAAACCTCAGAAGAAGTTATTAAGAAAGCTGGTCTTGATTTTATGGTAGATAAATGTGAACTAGTTGCTAAGATGCCTTTTAACATTCACGGAGATAACTCTGTTAATGAAACTATGGGTGACTTTGCTCATGAAGGTAACATTTATCGTCCTTGCCCTAATGCTTATGGCACATATCGTGTTGATAAGAATATCCCTCTTGGTATTGTTAAATCTAAGTATGAAGTAGTACAAAATATTGATGCCTTTAATTTTATAGACAATGCTATTGGAGAAGGCAAAGCTCTATTCCAAAGTGCTGGATGTTTTGGATATGGACACAAAGTGTTTATCACTGCTAAACTTCCTATTTCTACTACAGTTGGAGGAGACCCGATTGATAACTATCTTGTTTTCAGTACATCTCATGACGGTAGTGGTAGTATTGATGTGCTATTTACTCCTGTAAGAGTTTGGTGTCTTAATATGCTTAACGCTGGACTTGAAGAAGCTACAGCACATATTCGTATTAGACATACAAAGACTGCACAAGATAGACTTGACTTTGGTGCTGAAATGCTTCGTACTGCAATAGATTATGCTAAGAGTTCTCAACTTCTTTATGAAAGTCTTCTTACTATTAAGATGACTGATGACCAAGTTAGAGATTATATTGCTCGTCTGCAACTTACTAAAGCTGAATATGAAGCAGTTGTTGAGTATAATCACGAAAATGGTATTCGCAAAGTATTTGAAAGAGATTGGCTTGCTATGCAAAAGACTGATATTAGTACTCGCAAAGCTAATATTCTTAGTACTATGTTTGATTACTATAAGAATGGTGTTGCTCAAGAACACATTATTGGTAATGCTTGGGGTGCATATAATGCTATCACTGGTTATTATAGCAATGTTAAGAAACAAGAAGGTGAAAAGCGTATGGATAATCTTATCTTTGGTGGAGATAGACTTGCTACAAGTAAAGCTCTTAAT
>DFIJ01000024.1:0-36627 GCA_002372775.1 Christensenella sp. UBA3700 | reverse complement strand
TTAATCTACATTCTCTTCTACAGGGGTGCTAGTACTGCTTATAGTGCTAATTGCTCCCCCCGTAGAAGAAATGTATGATAACATAATTTAACAGTAGTTATTTTGCAGTTTAAGATATTATTATTATATTTGCAATAATTATTTGTTAAATTAAAAAAGGCACATCCTAAAAGTAATTATTATGTTAGAAGTAAAGTTTAAGAAGTTAGTTCCTGAAGCTAAAATCCCAGCTTATGCTAAGCCTGGAGATGCAGGACTTGATTTAACTGCTACTAGTAAGCATTGGTCTGATGACTTTCAATGTTGGATTTATGGTACTGGTCTTGCTGTTGAAATTCCTGAAGGTTATGTAGGTCTTGTATTTCCTCGTAGTTCTGTTCGTAAGTATTGTTTATCTCTTACTAATTGTGTAGGAGTTATTGACTCTGGTTATAGAGGAGAAGTTATGTGTACTTTCCGTCCTCAAAGTAAAGGTACAACAGAAGTTTATAATGTTGGTGACAAAGTTTGCCAACTTATTATTATGCCTTATCCTCAGGTTATGCCTGTTGAAGCTACTGAACTTAGTGAAACAGAACGTGGTGAAGATGGACACGGCAGCACAGGACGATAACTTTTATAATAAAGTTCTTATAGATTTCTTTGAAAAGAATCCTAAATATAATAATATTTTAACACATAGAATTATGAACGATTACATTAAAACACTTATTGACGCTAACAAGGATGCTGTTTCTAACATTGCTGTCCTTGAAGCTACTGTCAGAGATTATCCTGTTACCGATGAAAAGTCAAAGACTAACTTTGGTAACTTGTGTATTCTTTTGAATGGTTATCGTAATGTAGCAAAAGCTACAGATTGTCTGCTAATCAATGAGAATGTCCTCAAGGATGCTAATGGTAATTATTATCAGAAGATTGAGGATGAAGAAGAAGCTCCAGAAGAGCAAGTTAATCAGCCTGCTAATAAATAAGGTTATGAATAAGGTAACATTAATTACTTCTGAAGGCTGCTTAGGCTGTCAAGTTATGAAGAACTCTATAACTGCTGCTCTTCTTAAAACTAATGTGGACATTACAGTTGAAACTATAGATATTAAGGATGTAGATAAAAAAGTAATTAAAAGATTTAATATTACTGATACTCCGTGTGCTATCTTCTTTAGAGATGATAAATATCTTTTTAAAAAGATTGGTAGTGTTCCTACTGTTGTAGTTGTTCAGTGGATTAATGTTCATTACAAGTAACTCTTTTCTTGGCTACTTTTGAATAAATCCTGATGCGGGTGTCAGCAATACGGCTGGCACCCTTAATTTTATTAATGATATGAATACAAATAAATATATTCTTTGGTGTTCTTGTTGTATAGTTGTTCTAATAGGTATTGTTGCTATACTTATAGTAAGTCATATAGAACATCAAGTTACTAGCACCCCCGTAGAAGAAATGTATCATAGACAGCTTGTTACTACTCTTGATTCTATTCTTGATGCTAGATTTGGTCCTGGTTGTTGTGAACAAGATATAGATACTGTTAGCGCTAATACTTTTAATACTCGCTTTGGTGATATTCTTTCGCCTATGGACTGATATAAAATCCTTTATTTGCTTATTTCCTTAGCCTGTGTTAGTTTAAAATATGCTTTATGATAAGTTATTAAGCTAAAAATTTGATACGCTCATATTGAATTTTAAAATGTGAATTATTTTTAAGTTGTTTGATTATTATAGATTAAAAATGCCCCAAGTTGCTCGTGAGAGTTTCTTGGGGCTACTTTTTTACTATCGTAGAGAGCCTATTCTTTAATCCATTCTGCAATATCTTTTACAGGAATGATATTAAGCATATTATCTCCAAGTTTGTAATAATGATTATCATCAGCGATATTAACAATTGCATTGATACCTCTCCAAACAGGAATACGACGTTCAATATAAACTCTAAGTTTATGTTGACCTGAATATTTACCAGAATGATAATATGGGTCGTAATCTTCTCCTTCAAGTAGAATTTGTGACATAGTACCCATAGAAGATAGAACGTCATTTACAATACTTTGTACAGCAACAGGATTACTCCAAAGTTTTTTAGCTTCTACCCAAGCACCATAAGGATTAAATTGGAAACTTTCAGATGCAAGACGGTCAGCTTCATATAGACAGAGATTATATATGATACCATCTTCGTCGTCATCGTCACCTAGTGCTCGCAAACCAATAGCTATTGCGACTGCTGCAAGTACACCACAAACATCTCCAAGATTTCTAGCAATATTAGCTCTTTCATAATCAGGAAGAAGATTCCAATGAGTATTAACATTTAGACAGAAATCAGCAACGTGCTTAAATAGATTTTGAAGACCTTCCATACCTGTCACTTCGTTATCCTTCATATCTTGACGATATTTTCTAATAGGAATAGCTAAAAAGTCAATAAGAGCATTATAGCATCCTTTTTCAATAGTACCTCTTTCTTCGTTATAGTAACCGTGTTTACGATAACGTTTCATAATACCAGGATAAATATGCTTATGATATTGCATTGCAAGAGCACCCCACCAATACTTTTCAAGTTGAGCAGAACCCATTCTATCGTATACACCATGAATCTTTTTGTTAACTGATATTACTCTACCTTTAAGAGCTCCAAGTATCTTATAAGCGTCATTCACATCAGAATTAGTTTCTGCAGAATTATTAAGTTGGAAGAGGATAGAACCATCAGCAAATGCTAGCTTACCATTATCTCCAAGTTTAAACTGAGACATAACATCAGGTTGCTTATCAAAGTCTTCAAGAGCTTTCTTTTCAAAATCTTTTCTAAGTTCAATAAATTTCTTTTGCTTATCTTTATCAAGACGTTCCATAAATTCAGTAGTCATGTCTTTTCTAAACCAAGCAAATTCTTTACGAACATTATCATCAGAAAGTTGAGATTTTCTAAACTCTTCAAATTCTTTCTTAAGAGCTTCATTATCTTTGAGAATTTCAAAAAGAGCATCTTCATGAGCATCTCTAATAACTTCAGCACGTCCTTTTACTATATATTTAGTTTTACCATTAAGTTCAGGATTTTTATTTTCATAAAGTCTGTGACTTAACATAATACTAAACATAGCACCATTCTGCATAAAATGTTCACCCATAGTTTGAGGACTAAACATCATATCTCTAGCACGCTTAAGATAGGTAGCGGGGTCTAAGTCAGCATGAACAACTCCAGTCCATTCATCAAAGTCTACTACATTCATAAACTTAATCAGAGCTCCAGCAACAGTAGATGATTTTTCATCATACATATGAGAGAGATAATCAGGAACATTAGACATCCAAATAGCTTTACCTTTAAGATATTCTTTAGTACCAAAATATTCTTTAGCAAAGGCTTCTGCAAGAATTTGAGTTTCACCAAGAGTTACGTTAGCAATACCGCCTCTTATATTCATCATCATAAAGTTAGCACTAGTAAATGATTGCATAAGATTAGCCCAACGAGTCCAACGAGGATTATCATGTTTCCATTGATTAAACATTAGACGACGTAGCCAATTAGTATATTGCTCATATTCTCTTTTAGAATCTCTAGTTTGATAAACAACTTTATTTCCTTTGGACTTTCTCTTATCAATCTTAAGATTAGATTTACCTAAGTTGGTATCATACATCATTTGATTTTTGAGAATTTCTTGTCCATAATAAAGCATAAGTCTATTATCTTGAACAGCATTATAATGAGCAGCCTCTTTAATAAAACGTTTGATAACTTCTTCCCAATTTCTATTAAGTTGGTCTTGATTATACTTTTCTCTTTCAACTTCATATTTAGCAAGAGCCTTGTTATACTCATCTAATTTCTTATTATATTCATCAACGTCATCACCTTCTTTAAATTCAGGCTTTTCTGGTTTCTTAGCTTCGATTTTTACATCTCGAAGTTTAGCAGTCATAGGCATTGATGGAATATAATCATTAGCATAATTTATTCCTTCATCAAGTTCTTTGCCAGTATTAGTATCTTCAATCCAACCTACTCCCTTAGCAGCTTCTTTAAGATAAAATCTTAAATCATGCTCTTCGTCTTTAGACATAATAGGCATATTACCTTCTTCAAAGAAACGTTTAGCAGTTTCAACTTTAGCTAAAGCCATAAGTAAATTATAAACCTCAGCTTGAAGTTTCTTTTCATATTCGTTTTGATGAACATCATTTTTATATTTACCGCCGTTATCTTTGTAATTTATACCAAGACTGATACCATCCTTATGATTAGGATTCTTATATTCTTCTTTAGGAATTGAATGAGTTTGATTAAATCCAGGTTCCCAAGTACCTTCATTAGCATCATTAAGACGACTAATCATCCAAGACCTATTAGGAATCATTGTTCTACTATAAGGATTATAAACATGATTATCAGCATACCATTCTTCAAAAGTTCTACCATCAGCATCTACACCTTCTTTCTTTCTACGGGCGTACTCTTCAAAGTAATATTCACTCGGCTCTGTAACCATATAACCTCTAATAGTTTTAAGAGCTTCAGTTTTAGCCTCATCTATATAGATAAGTTTACCAGTCTTAGCGTTCTTTTTAGCTCTAGCCTCAGCAGTAGGAACAGCCTTACCATAGATAAGACGATTTGGTTTACGAACTTTCTTACCGTCTTCGGTTACAAATTCAGTATTAACAGAATCCCACAAGTTCATATCCATACCTGCAAGTTCTGCTGCATTTCTAGCTATATCAAAGTTTTCTTGATTAATAACATAGTCTATATTTTCTGAATGTAACTTAGCATATCTAGAACTCCAACTAAATTCAATATCTTCTTTAATTTCTCTAAGTTCTCTATAAAGATTAGCAAGCTTATTAAGTTCATCAGTTGTCATATCTACCCAATTTATGGTCTTACTATTACCATAATGTTGAGAAAGAATGTCATTGATTTCTTTAACTTTAGCTTTATATTCAGCACTCTTTGCGTAACCTTCCCTATAGAGAAGTTTATAGAAATCCTTAGTATAGACTTCATCTACTTCCCCTGCACTATTAATAAGACTAGCAGCTACAGAATCAGCATTAGCTTGATTGTTATACTCTTCTTGTTGAGTCTTGGTAAGATTTCGTTGTTGTTCAACATTAAGTTTTCTACCATCAACTCTACCTTTAACATCATAAGCATCAGCATTAGTTGCTACAAGTTTGAGGATTTCAGAAGTCTTTGATTTCTTACTACCGTTTCTAAGAGCTTTAAATGCAGCATTTACTTTTTCATAAACCTCAGGGTTAGGACTAAATATAGCATTTTTCTTAAGCCAAGTAGCAGCTTGTTGATAACGTTCATTATGTTTAAGTTCTTCTTGACTTGCTTGAGGAACACCATATTTATCTCTACGTTCTGCTTCTTTTATAACACGAAGATTTTCTTCAAGGTCTTCTCTAAATCCAGCATTTTCTTCTTTATCATAATATTCATCATAAAGTTTTTTAATATCTGTCTTATAATTACTTAAAGCTTTAGCATCTTCTAATTCTTTACCTGTTTTAGAACTAAATGTATGACTATCATGGTCATAATTCATAGAAGCAGTAAGACCTTTAAGTTCCAAATCTACATCTCTAAGTTCTTTCTCCCAACGAGGGTCAGAATCATTTGTATTAAGATGACTTACGATATCTCTACGTTTAGCAAGTAAAGCTTTATATCTAGCAAAGATTTCTTCATGATTATTAATCATATTTTGTTCAAGCTCAATCTTCTTAGTATAGAAAGACTTAATAGGAAGTCCAAATTCATCTTTAGTATCTCCTTTAAGTGCAAGTTCTACATTATCATTAAGCCATTTATCAAGAGCAAGTTGTGCTTTATTTAAAGCTTTATAATCAATAGTTCCATCAGGAAGACGAGTATTCTTAATGTCTTCAACATTCTTTCTAAGAGCAGCATAGTCATCAATAAAGCTATCTTTATAGGGTTGGATAAGTTTACCTGTCTTATCAACAATATTATCCCAATTAATACTCATACCAGCTGCTTCAGCTTCTTTTTTAATTGCTGCAACAGTTTTCTCAAATTCAGAAACACGTTCTTCAGCAGCCATTTCTTTGGCTCTGATATCAGCCATAACTTCTTTAGTTATAATCTGAATAAGAGGATTAGGCATTTCCTGAGTATCATTAATCATAGCCTCAATCATACCACTTCCATAGAAACCATCGAGAAGAGTAATAATATCACTTTCTAATTTATTGTTCCATTTAAGAAGAGGATTGCTACTAACTTTAGCAAGATAATCGTTAGCAAATAATTCAAGACCATTACTAGTCAAAGCCTCATCAAGTTCTACAACTTTCTTTTTAATGTTATCAAGATAACGTTTTAGCATTGGGTCATGACTAGAAGTATCAAATGCGGAGTAAGCTTCAAACTGACGCTTAATCTTTCTAGCATCAAGAAGAAGTTTCAGATAACGTCTACGTTCCTCTGGATTATTTCTAATGTAATCAATAAGTTCAGGGTCAGTAACTTTATAAACTCTACCATCTTCTGTTTGGAAGTGTTGAAGTTGATCATTAATTCTATCAACTACTCTATTCAAATAGTTAGAAATAATAAACAATCCATCTTCTGTACTACCTACAGGATTTTCTTTATTGATACCTCTTTCAGAAAGCATACGTCTAGCGTCTTCAGCAATTCTATCTCCTTGAGCAGCGTTATCAAAGATAGCATAAACTGAAAGTTCTCCTAAATCCTCAGTAGTATCAGACATCATTTCTTCAGGAGTAATTACAACTTCTACTGATTTGTGAGCTTTAACTTGGAATACATCAAGACTTGGCTTTTTAAAGCCCATAGCACGCAATCCATAATTAGAATTATTAATAAGGTCATTATATGCTACATCTCTAGAAGCAATAGTAACATCTTTATTCTCTCCTAAATATTTCTTTTGTACATCAGCTATTTTAGTACCTGCTCTTGTTATATCATAGACAACACCATCAATTTCTTGAACAGTCATATCTCCAGGTTTTGGAAGTTTTTCAGCAAGTTCTGGACTCCAAAGATAATAAACATTACCTTTAAGAATTTCAGAAGAAGCTCTATTTATTTTACTAACAGTGTTATCTTTAAGTTCTGACATTTCAAAGTTTGCTACACGCTGTACTTTATATGTAATAGGAGACATAAAGTCAGCTTTCTTAGAAGTATCAGTTCTACCATCTATAATAGCTTCAAAATATTCAGCACTTGGTTGCTCATTGTTTTCAAGTCTTGTAGACCATTTAGTATGCTCATTAGGTTGAAGTTTGTTAAGAGGATAAGCATATGCAACTCCATTTTTAATTTCAAATCTATAAGTTTTGCCTTTATGACCAGTAGTCTTAAAGAATGAACAACAATCAATATCTCCGTTATCGAGAATTCGAACCATATTGTTTTCTATAAGAGTTGCAATATTATTATCGTTTAATTGGATAATAAGCACGCCCGTAGAAGGATGTCTTTGACGCTCAACTTTCTGTCCGTTTTCATAATCAGGATAAGTTTCCCAATTATTCTCATCAACTAATGCTCTAGGATTTAAATCATTAATTTTAATCTTAGGCATACCTTGAACATCATGACTTCTTACATATCGCATAAGAGCTTCTTTTGTATTTACTTGATGTCTAACATCACGTACAGCATCTCTCATATACGATACAATACCAGTACCACCTTCTTCAATAGATTGCATCAGAGGAGTATTTCTGATAACTTTGTTAACAGCATGCTGACTCATTTGAAAACCTTCTACAACAAAAGAATATTTAATCAAATCTGCAGCAGCAAGTCTGATTAAAGGATTTTCATTATAGAAAGCATTATTGAACATAGAGTAAGCATCTTCAATATTTACAGAATCTTCTGCAAATTCTATTGTTTGAGAACCATCTCTGTTATTATTTCTAAGGTCTACTTTAAAGAGTCCAAAAATACCAGGATTCTTAGCATTTTGCTGAATCCAAAGAACTTTCTGAGCAGGAGACATTTTACTCCATTGTTTTATATCAGCCTTTGTAGGTTTATAAAGACGCTGAGGCTTAAAATCTATATCACTAGGAGCACCAAATCCATAAATTCTAGCTACTTCTCCTTGCTTACTCTTCCTTTCTTTTTCATCTTTAGGATCATTGTCTGCAGGTGTTTCAATATCAAAAGTATTATCTTTTTGATTAAATATCACAGGATGCTTTATAAATGGAATTTCAGAATAAATCTCACCAAGAATATATTTCTGATAATCTGTATATTGCTTTTCAGATATTCTAGAATCAAATCCTAAAGCAACCTTAAGCATATTTACAGCTTTAACAAAATCTTCATTCTGAGTTTCAAATAGAGTTCTATTAATAACAACACTAGGAGCAGTAGCATATTTCAAGAAAGAATATAAAGGAGGATAAGAACTTTTACGTTCAGGCTTAGCTTTCATAAAGGTTTCAACATCTCCATCACCAATACCAGGATATACAGCTTCAAGAATAGAAACTATATTAGGAGTACCATCTTCATTTCTTCCAACCATTACTTGTAATGGTATATCTTTTTTATCAATAAGTTCTTGAATATCGTCAAACACTTTAGATGTTTCGTAAATATTCTTTTTAGCACCAAACTTATCAGGATTCATAACTCTTGCTACATCACCAATACGTTGACTAAATTGAGCATATTGGAAATATTTAAGAAGAATACCTAAATCAAAAGCAGCACGAGTAAGTTTAGCTTTATCATCATTTTCTTTTACGGGGGAGCTTGCAAAGATTCCACTCTCATCAATTCTATCTTTAAGAAGATAAGTAGGAAGAGCAAAGTTTTCAAACTCTGCCTCATTACCTTTAATAGATTTAATATCAAGTTTAACTCCAAAGAGTTCTTCAAACGCTTTTCCTAATTCTTCATTTTCGTTAATAGCTTTGACAATTTTATTAAGACTTACGCCCTTTGTAGTTTTACCTTTCTTTTCTGTTGTTTTAATACCGATTTCTCCAGCAAGACTTCTAATAGCTTGTTGAATAGGATTAGTATTAAATCCTGTAAAGATAGATTTATTATTGTTATAAGCTGATACAATTCTGCTAACAGCAGGCTGAGCCATAAATCCAATAGCAGTATCATAGTCAGAACCTACATCAACAAAAGACTTATATACAGCAAAAGTAAAGTCATTAACATTAGGTGCAGCACCTTCCTTAATAGCATCAAGAATGTGAGCAGTTGTTTCAGATGAGTAAGAAGTAAGAATTCTACCTACAACATTTTTGTTATTTCTACTCCAACCAAAAGTCTTATGACGAACTTGAATATATTTCTTATCTTTACTAGGGTTTACATTTTGTTCGCCAAATGCTTCTTTAAGTTCTTTAATATCATACTTTGTAGCATCATACAACATAACGTAGGCATCTGTCTTAACTACAGGATGAACTGTATTACAAACAGAACACAAGTTATCACGAGTAACACTAAAGCCTTTAAGTTTAGCACCACTCATAGCGTCATCTTGATAATCAGCTTGGTCAAAGAAGTTATAAGGACTCCTTTTTTGTCTACGGCTACGCTCAGTAGGACTCATCATTTTTTGAATAGCACCAAGATTATCTTCATCTGTGTTGCTAATATCATCAAAGTTAGAACGTCCAAGATTTTCTTCAAGAGAAGAATCATCTTTAAGAATAGTCATCATGCAATTAAGAATTTCATTATCTCTAGCTTCTTTAGAATTTATTAGAGAAATATCTTTCTTTTGGTAATTTTCCCAAGTTTCAAGATTATGAAGTTTAGCATAGTGCTTTAAATCACTCATAAATTCTGCATTAGCATCAGCTGTTTTCATTCCATCAGCTACGTCTTCTGCAGTTATAGTACTATTATCTTTTATAGCGTTTAATTCTTCATTAGAAAGATGACTAAATACATAATTTTTATACGCTTGGAATTTATCTTCATTATATTCAGCTTTATGTACTTTACCGTCTTTACTTACATAAAAATGAAATTGAATACCATAAATGGAGTCAATATCAAAGTCAGAACCAGTTTGAGGAACCCAGCCATCAGGAACAATAATAGTAGAACCTTGAGCATCATCTGTAAATCCTACAACTTTCATAACAGCAACAGACTGTTTACCTTCTGTAGGAATACGATAACCAATAAGTTCATCAACACCAGCCTCTTGTATCATCTTTAAGGCAGTAGCGTTATCATAGCCAGAAAGACCAAAATTAGACTTTGGAAGCATTACTTCAATATAAGGAGCATATTCTTCTGTTCCATCTTCATTTAATCTACTATGGTATCGAAGAGCATCGTTTATTTGAATATTTTCTTTCTTAAAACCTATTTGAGTAACTTGAGCACCATGGAAACCAGGAAGCTTTTGTCTAGTAATTCTACTATTAAAAAGAGCTTGAGCAACAGATTCAACTCTACTAGATACATTACTAAAGAAGTTAGGCATAAGAGTCTGAGCAACATTATCTAATACTTGCTCGTCAAGAGTAAAGTAATCAGAAATGTTGCTATCAACTCCAAGACGTTCAGCCTCTTCTCTGAACATATCATAAAGTTTCTTATAGTCTAAACCTTTGATTTGACCGTCTTCATTAAGAATAGGATAGCCATTTTCATCAGTTTCTACATTAAGTTCAGACATAAGAGTATTGAAAGCAGATTGAACATTAGCAGAATAAAGTTCCATAAATCTCTGCTTAACAGGATAAAGTTTATGTCCAACAGGAATATTATCAATAATCTTTTTCATAATCTGAATACCAGCCTTATTCTCAGCATTTACGTGCTGAGGAGTTTCTTGCTGAGTATAAAGATAATTATAATTGAAATATTCTGCTGCACCGTCTGCTTTAGCATCAAAATCATCTAAGTTCTTTTGAGTAAGATTACCTTCATTATCCCAAAGAGTTAAAACATTATGCTTACCTGCTTTAGAAGTTTCTTCAGTATTAAGTTGGTCAATATCATGTTTCTTCATAAGATTATAAATTTGCTCAAGTTGAGTTCCTTTAATAAACTGAGGAACAAGAACAAATTCAGCATTTTTAATCTGACGAGGAACAATAACACCAGTTTGTTCATCATAATATTGGTCATAATAAAAATTCTTTTGTACTTGAACAAAAGCATCCATTTCAGTATCTGTAAGAGTTTCACCTTTCTGAATCTTCTCAATAAGAGGAAGATGTTTCATAAGCTGACCTCTTGCAGCAATACGTCTAACCCATTCTTCAAATGTAATATAAGACTGAGCGTCATTAACTTTTGCACCAGCAAAACCAGCCATCATATTTCTAGCTCTTTGCTTATCGTTCTCATTAGGTCTCTTTCTACCTGCTTGAGTAGCAAAGTTTTGACTAAGTTTTTTAACAAGAACTCCATCTTTACCAGAGCCATCAGCTTTCTTATACTCTGCTTCTACGGGGGTTCTTACAGTGTTAACAATAGTAATAGCTCTAAAACTATCATATTGTCCTATATTACCAATTCTATCAATAACTTCCTTAGAATTAAGTAAAGCACCTTCCTTTGGAGTTTTAGCAGTAATAGTAAAACTGTTATTATAATTTACAATGCCATAAGGAACACCACTACCTTGTACTTCTTTAGCACGCTTTAAGAAATCTTGAGCACTACCATAGAATTTAGAACTACCCTCAAACAAATCATCAAAATTCATATACATAAGATGAGTATTGAGAGCAAATTCACTAACTTTTCTATTAAATTCTTTATCTTCTTTATCTTCACCAAATAAAGAAGAATTAGATTCTTTTATAAACTTTTTAGAGCCTTGAATTCTATTTATAGCTTCTCTAGTATAATCAGCTATAAAGTTTTCAATCATAGCATCAAGACCATCTCTAAATTCTTGAGATTGAGCATCAAGATTAACACCAGCAATTCTACCATTTTCTTTAATAAATTTAACAGATTCGTTAGTATTAGTGCTGATACCTCCCCCGTAGAGAAAATCAACAAAGTTATCTATAAACTCTTGACCATAATTAATTTCAGTACCATCAGCTTTAACAATAGTAAACTTATTAGATTTAAATACATTACCTGTCAAAGTTTCGTTATCAGTTCCAAAACCTTTAACTACTTCTCCATTGTAATGATATTTTTTATAAAGTTTACTTGTAGGCTTATTTTCAAAACCTGGATTAAACTGAAGTACATCTTTACCATTCTTATGTGCTCTAGTAACAACACCATTTTCATCGGTAACAAAAATAGTATTAATTGCATCACCCATATCAATAAGTTCTTGCAGGAAAGCATATTTAAACTGTTTGAAAATAGGATGATTTCTATTAATCTTACCATCAGAAGTTCTAAGAGCATTAGGACCTGTCTGAGATATTTGATATCTAGGAGCAGTAACTACAAATTGAGTACCAGAGTCAGAAGGAATACGCATAAAATAGTTAGCCATAGGCGTACCGTTTATACTACCGTCTGTATTAAAGAAGTTAATAAAAGCTGTAGTAATATAGTCAGCTTTACTCATCTTAGAATACAATGTATTCTTACCATTATCAAAACTTGTAGCACCATTGAACTTAGAAATACGAAGTAAATCAGTAGCATATTCTGTAGGAACATAACCATTACCTTCTCTTCTAAACAAACCTCTATTTACAACTCTGCCGTCTTCAATCTTTTCAACAAGAATATTACTAAGATTATACTGAGTAGATTTAAATTTAAATTCTTTAAAATGTTGAAGAGGACAATCTTGAGCGTAAGTTACGTTACCTTCAGCATCTTTAAACTTTCTATTGAGAGAAGACTGAAGAGTATTAATAAAGTTAGTTAAGAAATTGTTATTAAGAACATCACTACTAAGCTTACCTTCAGTATTTCTAGAATTTAAATCAACTCTAACTACACTGTAAGGAGCAAGATATTCAGCTAAAGCTTGAGCCTCTCGATAGTTAGAATTATCTACATAATCGGTATTATAAAGAGCTTGTTTCTTTTTTATATTCTTTTCTGTAGCAATATCATATTGCAAACTATTGTAAGCAACAGCAGTTCTTTTTGCAGCATTAATAGTTCTCTTTAATGCGTTTGTAAGATTAGAGAGATTAGCTGAAACATTAACATTACCGTTAGCATCTGTTGCATTATAAAGATAGTTAGCAATACCATATCTATCTATGGTAGGATAGTAAGTTTGCAGTAAACTTGTAAGATCACCAATATATTTAAGAACGTGCTCTTCATTAGGCTGTTTAGCAATAAGATTTAAGAACTGAGAATAAGGCATATCAGGATTAAGTCTGAGATACTTATCAAGTTCCTCAAACTTATCTTCTATTTCATAATTGTTTACAGAAACAGCAGTAGATTTAATAGTATTTCTAAACTCAAAAGCTAAAGCAGTAACAGCATTACTTCTCTTATTGGCTAAATTAGGTTTACCATTCTTTTCATCAACAACAGTTTCTAATTTAGACATAATACGTTTAGCAAAGCTATTATAAACTTTATATCTAAAGTCAGCATCGTTTTCCAAATCTTCTGCAAACTTCATGAAAGCTTCAAATCCAGCACATTGCCTAGCAATACGCTTGATACTTTCAACCATTGCAACATCATCAGTAAAATCACCTTGATGAAACAGAACACTAGAACAACTTCTAGCATCCATAGTGTTTACAATTTCATAAAGATTTTCTTTATCAAGTTGCCATTTGTTGCCAGCCTTTTCAGAACTCTTAAGTTTATTTAAAGTATTAAAGTAGTTCTTAATATCTTGGTCAACACCAATCATAAAATCCTTATGTTCTCCACTATGTTCAAAAGCAGCAATGGTATCATCTGGATTTGTATCTGTAGGATTTTCTCCATTCTCAGGTTCATTAACTTCATTATCTTCTGTTACACTAAGAGCCTCAGCTAACTTATACTCTCCAAAAGTATCATCTTTTTCAAACTTAACACTACCTAGTTTTTGATGAGAAAATACATTAAGAAAGAATTCATCAGCATAAGAAATGCCTGTGTCTTCATTAATAGCGTTATTAAAAGCTTCATTGTACCAAGCAATAATATTATCGTTAGATTCCGAAGTACCTTTAAGCATTTCAGAAACGTAGGCAACATTTCCAGCATAAATACCTGTTTTAGCATCATAACCAAGTTGCTTTTTAATTTCTTCTTTAAACTCTTTAGTAGTATTACCTTTCTCTCTAGCTATTCTAGCAATAACAACATTGCTTAATTCAATACGAATAGCATTTTTGAGAAAAGATTTCATACTACCAGTAACTCTTTGGTTGGCTTGACGTCTAACCTTATCAAGCACTTTAGCACCAAAAACAGCTGAGTGTTGCACAGCTTCATTTCGCCATGCAACACTTGAATAATTGTTGGCTCTTACTTTTTCGTTGATAGATTCACTAACCTGTTCAATATTTGCTTGAGCATCTATATCCCAATTAGTTCTATCAGTGTTTACTTTACGTGTTGTCTTAGCAACACTGCAATTCATACCACCCATAATTTATTTACATTTAATTGATATTTCACCATTATTAATTTGTCTTGCAATTTCAGCTCTATCTTCAGGAGGATACGATTGTATATAATCAGCAATAGACGCTACGCTTTCATATTCTTCTGTTGTAGAACTTAGAGGAAGTTCTTTTAAATCCTCATCAAAAATACTTTCAGTATTAAAGAATCTTTCTATGTTCTCATCAGATGTTTCATATAAATTTTTAAGATTTTCTTTAGTATATTTTATAAGTCTTGGAGAATACTCTTTAACAATTTCACCTTTATTATTATTCAAATACTTTATATATTCAGATTGAGGCATATCATATAAGTATATTTCTCCATTTATTCTAACAGCAACAACAGAATGATGAATTTGTTTATCATTTATAGGAGATTTTGCCCAAATTGTAACAGGTTTAGCATAATATGTTCCTCTAATATTTGGTTTACCAAATACATCAATAATAGAAGTTAAAACCTTAATTTGTGTGTTATCACAAATATTGGCAGCTTCTGTTGGAGTATCTATAATATGTCCAATAGACCAGTGCTTTTTAGGCATAAATGACATAGTTGGAAGAGATTTTTCTTCTCCTACAACTTCTGTTGTAGAACTATATTCATCATCTTCATCACTTGAAGTATTAGCCAAACCTTGATAAACGTTTTTGTTTTCTGGTTCTTTAGTACTTACTTCTTCTGATGTGTCCTCAATAACATTTTCATTCTCATTTTCTGTTTCTTGCTTTTGTTCAACATTTGTTTCATTTTCAAATTGTAAAGTAAGTTCTGCGCTACTATCCATAGCTTTTCTAAGAGCTTCAAATTCTTGTGCATAAAGAGAATCATTTTTAATATTTATTCCCATTATCTTAGCAAGAAGTTTCATTATCTTATTAAGCAAAGTATCACGTTTACGTTCTCTCATATTAACTTTAGAAAGACCTGTAATACTATTAAGATATTCAGCAAGTTCTACTGATGTAAGACTATCTACCAGGAACTCTTCCAACCTTACTTCTTCATTTTCTTTGCTAAGATACTTATATTTTTTGAAATTATCGTAAAAATCATCAACAGATTTATTGATTTTATACTTTTTTAAGTATTCCTCTAAAATCGGTTTACTAACTTCAGGATTATCTAAATTCTCAACAAAAGTATCATAAATAGTTTTAATATCCTTTATAAAATGTTCATTACCGTTAGAATGAAGAATATCGTGAAGACGCTCGTGAATAAGTTTTCTAATAGCTTGCTTTCTATAAGCAGGATTTGTGTGACTAAGCATAGTCATAAATCTAGGACCTATAGTTGTAACTTTAGTAGACTTATTAAATGAAGCATTAAGATTAGCTCTACCTTCTCCTGTATTAAAGTTAGCATCAAATACAAGATTATGAGGAAGCAAATCATAAGTACTCAAAGTTGTAACAGTATCATCATCAAATATCAATCTAGCTAAAGCTGCAGCTTTATCAGTTCTAGTACTTGAAACAATATTATTAGCTTGAGTAGCAACATCTTGTTCAGCAGGCTGAGCATATTCCTCATTTCTCTCTACGGGGGAGCTAGTAACAATCTTATATCTTACATTAGGATTAGATGAAGTTCTAGTAAAATTATTACCGTGTTCATTAGGCATAGTATTTACTCTTACCAAATCATTATCTAAGATAAAATCGTTATAAGAATCAAAAGTGAAAGTTTCATTTCCAATCTTAACAACAAATTTACCATCCTTGTTTCTAGTAGCAAGACCAGTTACTTGATTACGCTTATTATTATCACTAGCTATATAATTTTCCGCAATATTAAATTGAAGAGTATCAGCTAAGAACTTTCTAATTTCTTCAGATATAGTGTTTAAATTTGCAAAAGTTATTGTTATTTCTGTTTTTATTGTTTTACTAGAATCGTTTGGATTTGGTCTAGTAATACGTACTATATGATTCCCAGCTTTATTATAGAATATATGTAAATCTATTCTAGGACTATATCTCCGTTCTCTAACTCCCAAGTGTGTACCTAAACCAATAGAATCACTATTATTAGGACTAACTTTTTCACAATTATCCATATGGAATAACGGAGTAGTATCATTTTTATAATTAAGAGCTTCAAATAAGAAATCTTGAAGTTCTCTAAATGTACTTTCAGCGTTATTAGGATTAGCAGCTATTTGTTTAAGATAATAATCTATTCTATGTCTAAAAGCTGTAACTATTTTTGTCGCTTCTGAACCACTAGTCAAATGTTTAGCTGTAATAGGATATGCTTGAGCATAAGCAGTCTTACCTTGAGATAAAGGAAATACTACAAAAGTATTAGAATAATCAACACCAGGGGCTAAAATATTTACAGGAATTGTAACTTTATCATTTTCTTTTTTAACAACTGCTGCAATAGTACCAGCCTCTCTTGTAGCAACACCAATAGATACCCTGCCTTTGTAATTCCTACCAATAGCTTTACTAGCTTTAGGAAGTTTATCTACTTCTGATGGTATTACATTACGGTTTTCATCAGTAAGTTTATCAATAGCCCTAATAAGAAAACCATCAGTAATTTGATCTACTACAACTTTAGCATCTTTATTTTGAGCAAGCTCATTAGCGGCTACATATTCTTGTACAAGATTGTTAAACCAAGCATCAATTGCGGCATCTGCACTACCATAACGTACAGCAAAGTTAGCCATAGTTCTGATAGTTTGTAACATATTATCGTCTACATTGTCGTATTCTTTTCCTGTTTCTTTATTAATAGTATTAATACCATATTCATTCTTAATAGCTTGCCAAGTTTTATTATCTTTAAGACTTACACCACCAACTAAAGCAGCATCCTTAATCTCTTTAAGTTCACCTTCCTCTGCGTTGGCTATAGCCTTAAATACATCAGCAAGTCTGGAAGAATATGTATCTTTTCCTTCAGGTTTAATTCTAAACATAAAGTATCCATAAGGAGAACTATATGTATTATTTTTAACTCTAGGAATACCGATATATCCTACAGGCTTACCTTCAAACTCAAAGTAAATTCTATCTTTAGAAGTATCTTTAACAACCTCTAATTCTTGACCTTGTTCAAGTTGGTCAAATACTTCTTTATCAACAATTTCTCTAGTATTAATTCTATGATTCTCTTCTCTAATAGCTTTGTCTATTCTTTCTTCTACGGGCGTTTTAACCTTATCTAGAAAGTCAGGAGCAGCTACTTCATCTTTACTTTCAATAACTTCGTATTGAGATTTAGCATCATCAGAAAGGAGATAATTAGAAAGAACATTGTAAAGAAGTTCAGCATTTTCATTATTCTGAAATTCTCCATTACAGTATCTAAGAAGATTCTCAAGACTAATTACATATTTACCATTAGATTTCTTTTGACCAATATCTTTAAGATAGGCTTTAACAAGTTTCTCAACTTCCTTTTTAAAAGAAGTCTTAAACCTATAACCTAATCTACTATCAGGAGCTTCTTCGGTAGTACTACTTTGCAAACTGTTAATAAGAGTATCAACAATTTCTGGATACTTTTTAGCAAGACGTTGCATAGCTCTATTCCAAGATTCTTTAGCAAGTCTTTCAAATTCTTCATCATTGTCGATAGCAGCTCTTACATCAGAAAGACTAGCAAGATAAGTTTCATAAGTAACTTCTTTACCATCTTTTAAATCTAAAGCAGCTTGTCTAGCAGCACCCGAAATTTTAGGAATATAATCAAGAGGGTCAGCACCTCTAACAGGAGCTTCAGGTTCTTTTTCTTTCTTTTCTTCTTGTTCTTCTTCAGCAGGTTGAGTACCGACAGGTTGTGTAAGCACCCCTGTAGAAGAAACTGATGAAGTAGCATTAACCTTACCTAAAACTTGATTAACTTCATCATCATTAAGACCATAAGTAGCTTTTATATTATTTATAGCCTCTTCTCTAGTTTTAAAAGCAACAGAATTTAATTTGTTCTTAAGAGATGTATTATTATTTATCTCATTAACTGCTGCATTTACAACATCTTCTCTAACATTAGACTTAATAGGATTTTGTACAAGACCTTGAGCAATAACTTCTATTTCTCCATTAGTTTTAAACTTTACTATTGGGTCACGAGTAACAGTTGCGCCATCCATAGGAGTTTGCTCTAATTCAAATAGAGTTGTGTTACTTATAAGACCTGGAAGTTGAGAATTATTTATTGCACTAAATGTTAATTCAAAATTACCATTACCAAGATTACGAACAGGAATAGCACCTGGAACATCTTGATTTTCTACACTTGTAGTAACAAGAGTACCATTTTGGGCTTGTGTTATAGTCACAAACTTAGGGGCATTTTGGGTTGAAACATCGCCTATTTGCCCATTTCCTTGCCTTGTGGCTTGTTGTTGTGCGCTTGCTGATTGATTAATCGGCTGCCCCGTTTGTTGCGCTGAATTTGAATTTTGAGATGCAGAAGAATTTTCAGCTCCCTCAGTATTTTGTTTGTCATTAGCATCAACTTGAGCTTGAGTAGCTTTTATAAGCATCAAACTTTTACCAAGTCTATCAAACAAATCTCTATTCTTAACATCTGCCATATTAAGAACCTTAGCAGCTTCTTTTATTTGGTCACGTTCTTCTTCAGTAAGACCATTTGTATCAACCAAGAAATCAGCTGTGTTAGAATCATTGTAGATATTATTCATAACATAAAGAAGATTCATATCTTTATGCTTTCTTTGAATTTCAGCAAGATTCTTAAATTGTTCTTCTATTGCTTGTTTACGAGCAACATTTTCGATGTTATTAATAGCGTCTACATAGTGAGTAATCTCACTTTCAGTTTCAGCAAGTTTTGCTTGTTCTTTAATCTTTTCAAGTTCAATTCTAGAAAGAATATCATAATTCTCACTGAGTTTTGGGTCAATACTATCTAGATATTGTAAAGCATTTTGAAGTTTATTATTGGAATCTGTAGGAAGAACATAGCGCATATCACTTGTTATCTTTCTAAGTTCTCCAACAACAGCTTCTGCACTAACTTCTCTTTTTTCTTGACCTGTTTCATCAAAGACATAACTCAAATCACTAACAAGCATTTGGTCAAGATTTGTAATTAAATCCAAATCACTTGTAGTAACTTTAAATTGTTTTCTGTCAGGAGAATATTCTCTAACTGCGGAGTTAGCTACTTGAAGAGCATAAAGAGTTCTAGCAAACTGAGCTTCGGTTGAAGTTTGAAGAGCCTTTCTCTTAATCACATTAATTTGAGTATTAAGTTCTTCAATATCAAATTGTCTAGTAAGAGTAGGATGTTCTGCTTGCTGAGCTTCAAGTTCTTTTCTTTCTGCAATAAGACCAGATAGTTCTTGAATAGTAGTCTTAAGAGAAATCATACCTTGATAATCAATAGCAGAATCTAACTTTTCACCTACTACTTGTTTAATTCTTTCAGTATCTTCGTTGTATAAAGCTGCAACTTCGTCATAACGCTCAAGATTTAAGCGATGACGAACATTAGCAGAAGCAATCATCTGAACATATTCAGCAGGAAGAGAAACACCTTTTCTGTCTGCAATCTTATCAGCTATATCGGAAGCATGAATTATTTCATTTTGATAAAGATTATCAATTTTCTTAACTCGTTCTGATGCTTTAGCTGCAGCAGCTTCTGCTTCTTCTTTAGATATTTGATTATTAGCATCACCTTCCATATAAGCTTGAACAATAGCTTCTCTTACATTTTCATCTTGGAGATAAGAATCAAGCATTCTAAGAGTACCATTGTTTCTAGCATTAATAATAAGTTCATCAAGATATTCGGTATAGGCTTTTTCTCTAAGCATTCTTTCTTCTACAGGGGAGCTAATATCTTGTTGCGTACCATCTTCTTTTTTAATATATGGATTCTTACCACTATTAATCTGACGCATAACAGATTTAAAGGTTTCAAGTTTTACATTTCTACCTTTAATATCTCCTACCATTCTTTCAGTTTCACTAAGTTGGTCAAGCTGCCACCAATGAGGAGTAAGTTTAGCTTCTTTAGTTTCATCGTCATCTTTATTAACAGATTTCTTAGCATCTTGTCTATTTTTAAAAGTTTGAGAAACTCTATTTAAAGCGTTACCACCACCTTGGAATACTACACCACCAAGAACACCCCAGAAAGCAGAATCCCAAAGACCAGCATCATTGATATAATCATTAAGTATTCTACGACTCATAGGACCAAGACTACTAAGTAATTCCATATCTTCAGGACTACCTTCTTCGCCACTAAGTATATATTTACCAAGATGAGTACCTTCTTGTTGTGCTATATAGTTAACAGCTTCTTCTACGCCTTCGGATAGTTCAGATTTAATTTGACGACCTGCGCCAATAAATCTATCTCCAAACCAATGACCAGCTTTAGCCCATTTGGAATCTTTAGCAAGTTCTGCAGCAGCTTGTTCTTCTGTCATACCAGCAGTTCTAATAGATTCTCTTTGAGCTCTACGTGTAGCAGCAGAACCATTAAATCTAGGAGCATGAGTAAGCATATTCCTAAGTCCATAGATTTGGTAAGCATCAAAAATCACATTAGCAAAATCAAGTTGGAAAGTTCTATCAGCAGAAGTTCTAGCTATTTGTTTAGCAACAGCATCTCTATCGTTGATATCTATACCTGAATCTTCAAGATAGTCAGCATTACGATTAACAAAATTAGCATACTCTTCTTGTGACATCCCCTGTAGAGAAGATGACATATTAGCATATGTGTCGTTATATGTTTGTCTAGCTTCTTGATAATTCTCCATTGTTCTACTAAGAGCAGCATTAATACCTGTTTCAGCATAGACTCCCATTTCAGCACCAGTTATACCACTTCTACCTACAGAGTGTAAAAGAGGATTAGCAACTGCTCTAGCTGCTCTATTAGCATATCTAGAAACTTTTGTAGCTTTACCTACCCAAGATAAAGCTTTTGTAATACCTGTACTAGGAATAAGAAGAGTAAGAGAAGAAGCAATAGATGGCATATTACTCATCCACCAACCAAAGTCTGTAAGACCTCCATTTTTAATATTTTTATTTGGGTCTACAAACACAGGAGCCCAATTTTTAAATTCTTCTTGCTTTTCTTCAAGATATTGACTAACAGGATTACTATAATCTTTGTCAGACAATCCAACACTTTGACCTACAAAATCAAATAAATCAGAAAGTCCTTTAGCTGTTCCTAAACCTATTTCACTAATGAGAGTTTGACTTAACGCATTACCAAGTTTAGACCAATTAGATTGACGCTCTGCTAAAATACGTTGATAATCATCAAAACTATCTCCTTCTCTAGGAGTTATACCATAATTTATATATTTCTCAAAATCTTCTACATTACCAATCCTATTTAAATCTCCTCGTTTAGCAGCCTCAAAAAACATATCGGCACTAGTACTAGGAGCATATTTAGGATCATCAGTAATTAGATACTTTGGTTGTCCATTTCCTTTTTTATATGAAGGATTTGGAACATGATACCCATCACTATTAAGAATTGCACCTATATCCATATATTATTAATATAAAATGTTACCACTATCTTGCATATATAAATCACTAAATATATCTTTACTTTCTTGTTTGTGTACATTATGCACACCTTTAAGAATTGTAGATATTAACTCATTAGCTTTATATTTTATAAACTCTTCAGATTGTCCTTTATATTTGCTAGCCATAGCTGCCATACATTTTGCGGCTACATTATTATAAAAATTAGTAGCACTCCATCCACCACTTCCAAAAACTTTAAAATATTCTTCGGTATATCCGTTTCCGTTGGGACCTACTTTTGTAGCAAGGTCGTAATATTCAATCATACGTTTAGCCATAACATCATTATCAAGAATATCAAGTATTTGTGCCTTACCTACATTTTGAGTTATACCATTCTTATCTGTGTATATAGCAGAGTCTGTAGCTTGATTCCAACCGTCAATAGTTCCACCATCAGCACTTCTATAAATATGACCATAAGTTTGATGTTTAGCATATTGACGTTGAGCAGTTATTTGTGTATCATCTCTAAGGGCGTTCTCTGCTTGACTTCTAAAGAGGTCTTTTACAAAAAGCCTAATTGGTTTACTATCACCTACAACTTTACCGTCTGTATCAACTTTAGGGTCAATAACTAACATTGTACCAATGTCAAGACCGTTTGTTGCATGAGAATAATGAAGTCTTCCATCAGCTATAGCTTGATTAATCTCTACATCTATTTCAGATTTAGCAAGATTATCATCAAGAGGTTCAAGAACTTGAGAACCTTCGTTATCTTCATTCATAGCCCAAACATCATACTGAGAAAGAGATTTAGTTTGAAGAACTCTATTATATTTTTCTTCAAGAATTTCTCTCATAGCCTTAAATGATTGCAAATCAAGAAGACCAGCACTAAAAGATTGCTGAAGTTGACGGTCATCTTCACCCATATAACCAGTAACAATCATTTCATTAAGGTAAGGCTTTATCTGTTTGGCTTGAAATAACTTAGCATAAACATCATTTGCATCATTTACAGCAGAAGTCATTTCATTAAACCGTCTAGCATCTAGATGACGTCTAGTATTTAAGGCTCCTGCCTCACCAGGAGAATACATATTACCGTAATTATCTACAATTAAAGTACCTGCCTCAGCAGTAGGAGCACCTTCGTATGATAATCCTCTATAATTATAAGCATCGGATAATGCTATGTCATCAGTATAATTAAAAGTTCCACTATCTCTTAAAGCATTATATATACCTATTTTATCAGTAACATCGCTTTTAAAAGATATAGAATAATTAGAACCTAATTCTATTCCTTTACTTCTAACTTTTTCTTCACTACCTCCTAAGCTTTTTATAAAAGAATTATATTCTCGTTCGTCATTAAATGTGATATTTATATTACCATTATCATCAGCCATAGAATTCCAACCTCTCATAAATCTACTACTAGGAGAATCATATAAAGGATTAGATTCATCTGTACTAATATCACTTGCGACAGGACCAGTTGTGATAAAACGATATGCTCGTTTTATATTATCATCAGCTCCTTCTAGAAGTTTATCTTCTATATCAGCTTGTTCTTGAAACTTTTCCATAAGTTTAGTAGCTGTATCTCTAGTAGCATCATCTTTAAATGTAGTACTAGAAAGAAGTCCTACTAAATCTCTATATTTATGTCTAGAAAGTAAATCAGAATATACTCTAGAAAAATCTTCACTATTGTTAATCATAACTATAATATTTTATTGGTTTTGCCAAGGAGCAGTATAAGTAGAACCGCTAAAACTTTTTTCAAATATAGACAGAGCTTCTTTTCCAGCATTTGTTAAACTATTACTGTTTGTAGCTACATCTTTAAGAATTGCTTGCTGTTCAATAGGACTAGACATACCATAAATTTCTGCTTGTCCTACAGTCATACCATAAGCTTCTGCTACAGTTTTATTCTTAAGGTAACCTTCGTTAAGTAATGTGCTACCACCTTCAGAACTATCTGCTACTTTACTATATTGCATAACTTTAAACATAGGATTAGCAATACTTCTAGCATAATTTTCTGCACTAAGAAGACCACCTTGTTCGTCAGTAAGCTGAGAATATTGAATATCTGCATTAGCTTTAGCGTTTGCTCTTTCTTCTGCAGAAAGATTCATATCTTGAGAACGCATAAGGTCTTGTTTATAAAGCCAAATATTATTCTGACGCTTTTGTTCAAACTGTCTTGCAGCTTCAGGATGCATACGTACCCAAGCATCATAAGCATCAGCCCATTGTTGTGCAGTTACACCTGTTTCACTATGAGAACTTCCGCCACCACTAACAGTAGAGAATACTCCTCTAGCTTTACTAGCGTCAGTAGTCTGATTACCTTGAGCGTCAAGATATACTTGAGATGTTCCACCTCTACCAGATGTAGCTTTAGAACTAGGTGTTACTAAAGATTTAATTTCAGCCATTACTTGACTAAGATTTAAATCTTTTACAGGTTCAAATTTTGCATTCCAAGCAGTACCTCCTATAATGTTTCCATTATCATCATAAGTATCTTGATAATTATAAGCATTTTCATATCTAGCTCTAGCAAGGGTATCGCTATCAATTTCCCCTCTAGCAGCTCTGTTCTCAAGATTAGTAAGCCACTTTTCTCTAGCTTCGTGATATCTAACTCTACTAGTAACTTCAGGACTAGAAAGAGCTTCACCAGCCATACGAGTAGCTTCTTCTAAAGCAGCAGAATAATCTCCAAATTGTGCAGCTGCATCAATACGTTTAGAAATTCTGTTAGCGTAATCTGCTTTCCACTTATCTTCTTCAGGTCCTAATTTAAGATTACCTAAAGCAGACATAATAGCAGCACGTTGTTGGTCAGTCTTTTCTTTGCGTTCGTCAAGTGTTGCCAAAGACTTTTGAAGAGGAGTTACATCAAACTCTTTAGGAGCATAGACAAAAGGAGTAAAGGCTGCTGGGGTAAAACCACCAGCAGCTAATGACACATTAGGAATAGCACGTTGTCTATTCAAATTTTTATAATATCTATCTGAATAATTAGGCATAATAATAAACTTTTATACTAATTTAAAACCTCGTTTACTAGCTATATTGTTTATTTGTCTAGCTAATCTCTTCTTAGTATCCTCATCTTTAGCAGCATTGTATTGTGCTATAAGAGCATCATATTGTTGTTTAGCCTCACCTCTAGATGCTAAGGTAGCATAATAAGAAGCTTGACTATCAGAACCAGCACCAAGTAAAGCACTAGCAATCTTAGCTTTTCTATCAGCCATTGCACTTAGGCTACTAGTAAATCCTTGTGTTCCACCAAGCAGAGCGTTAGCCCAAGCCTGAGCATTAGAAGTTTGAGCAGCAGACATTGTATTAGCACTATTAATAGCTCCTTCAGAAAGAGCACCTGCTGCACCAAGAATCTTCTGATTATTAATATCATTGTTATATTGTAAAGCATCAAGGTATGCACTAGCATATTCTCTATTGGCTTGAGTAGCAAGCTGAGCATTAAGTTCTGTAGCTCTACTAACTCTTTCAGCATTATCTTGACGAATATTCTGCATTTGCTTTTGGTCTTCAGAATAAACAGTATTTCTAGCATCTTGTGCATTTACTTCAGCTTCAGCCATTCTTTGTTGAGCAGCAGCGCCACTAGCAGAATATTTGCCAGCATTAGCTAAAGTTCTTTGAAGACTTCTATCAATTTTAGAAATACCTTGTTGAGCAAAACTTACAGGAGCTTGAAGAGCAGGCATTGCATGAGCAGCAGCATAATCTTCTTTACGAATTGAACTCATATCAATACCAGTAAGAGAATTATAAGCATCTCTCATAATACCAGCAGCTTGATTCTGTGCATCAGCAATAGTTCTAGCAGCAGACCTATTAGCAGCAGAAGTAATCCAAGCACCACCTATATTTCCTAATGCTCCAATCCCAGAAGAAAGAACATCAACATTTCCTAAAACGTTACCTACAGCAGATGCTGCTCTACCAAGACCTCTACCTACAGAACTTATTCCTCTACCAATTGAACCAAAAAGTCTATTAAAGAAGCTAGGCTTAGAACTAGAAGATGAAGATGAAGTAGAATTTGTACCATAATAATTAGTTCTTCCACCTGTACCTGGACCTCCATTATCTAATCGTTTACGACCACCACATTTAAGACTTCTTTTTCTGTTTGTAACTTGAGAAGCTACACCTACAGTAGTATCACCAACAGTATCAACACCCATTTGTGGACCTATTTGATTATACATAGTATAAAGAGAATTAGGTTCTCCACCAAGTAGTTTCTTTTCTACGGGGGTGCTATTATGCTTACCGTCGTCACTAATACCATTAGCAGCTTTAAGTTGTTCTTGAATAGCATAAGCTTGCAAAGGATGCATACCACCTTTAACCATCTTAGCAGGATTGAATCCAGCAATAGAATGTTTGCTTATAAAGTAAGCATTATCGGGAGTGTTTACCATAATCTCACCTTGATTAGTATTTTGATTACCTTCTCCTTCAATTACATTACCGTCAGCAAACTTAATACCAACACCAGTCTTATTCTTACCACCTTGAGCTTTATGATAATGTTCGTGGTCGTTACCTACAATTTCGTAAAGGTCATAGCCTTCAGGCGTAGTACCAATAGGAATTACAGTACCACCGTCAGTAACAACAAAAGGCATATTCTCGCTCCCCCGTAGAAGAGAAGGAGATTTGCCTGCAAGACGTAGTTTGCGTTTAGTACTACCACCATTTTTAACTTGTATTTTACTAGCTTCAAGTCTATCATTAACATTTTGTTGACCTGTAAGCATTTGTAATTGAAGTTGAATATCTTTTTGAAGTTCACGATTCTCAGCATTTTGTTCTTTAACAAATTCTTGAGATTCTTGTTGCAGTTCTTTAGACCTAGCACTTTGGTCTTTTATAGCTTGAGCTTGACGTTGAGCAGATTGAATAGTAGCTTTAGCTTGGTCTTGTGCTGCTTTTTTAGTAGCACTAGCTCCAATAGCTGAGGCTGCCATAGTACCTGCTACATTTATACCTGCAGCAGCAAGAATGGCTGCTTCTTGAGAACCAAAAATAGCCTTACGTCTACCACCATTTTTTAATTTTCTTATAGCCATATTTTAATATTGATTAGAATTTACACTTACTTCTTCAAATTTAATAGGTCTATTCTTTATAAAATCAAAAACTAATATAAAGTATTTACCATAAACAAGAGAGTTATTATCAGTATTAGGATGTCTTGTGACAGTCTGTCCACCAGCAACAGGTTCATTAACTCCTGGCTGATTAGGATACTGATAAATATTTGTATCGTCAAGTGCGTTTCTGAAATAGTTAGTATTCCAACTTCCCATATCAAATTTGAAGCCTTTATAATCGTCAGGATTAGCAGGTCTTTGTGCATCATTAACATCACCACTTACAGGAGTAGAAACACATCTATCAGTTATAACATAGAACTTACTTACAGGATTAGTTCTAGTTATTTGAGGGAATTTAATTACTTCATAATTAGTTTTCTCATCATAATTATCTTTAACTACATCACCTATATATTTTAAATAGTTAACTGCTTCTCTATAAGCCTCTTGTGGAAATACAACAACGGCAATATTGAAAGGAGAAGATTGAACTTCTTGTCCATCAGCCCCAAATTGAATAAAGCAAACTGTTGTAGCATTACCATAAATCCTATAGATATTCATATTTTGATTGAGAACAGTGTTATCTATTGTCTTAGTAGGAACAAATAACTGAGATAAACCAAGACTATTACTTCTCTTATAAGAGTACGATAGATACCTACTATGGAAAGCATTAACAAGACTCAAATCATGAAGAGATACAAAACTCTTAGATTTATAGTTATAACTTATAGTGAAAGTCTTATAAGTACCAGCAGTTTTATCTGTTGTAAATTCAAATAGTACTCTATGATTTGCATCATCGTGCAGAGTTCTACAATAAGTAGGTTTGTAGTAACAAAGAAGTTTATAAATGCTAGCATCAATAAGTTGTACTTGACTATTACCTCCATAAGCAAAGATATGGTTACTCATTGCGTCATAGAAGATATAAGAATCAAAAGTTATACAACCAGCTTCTTTATTATAGATACCACCATAACCATACTCAGAATCAAATAATTGAGTAACACCAGTTTCAAAAGGTTCAGATTCTTGAAGGGTTATATCATTATTTGATGCAGCTATAGTTTGATTACCATCAAATTTATAGAAAGCTGTCTTAGTATGAACAAAGATATTAGTACCTATTGCAAACAAGTTTACAATGATACCTCTATCTGTTGGAACATTATAATAATCTTCTGCACTAAATTTGAATATAGAATTATTAAATGTTTCATCAGAAAGAACATGACTAACTCTTACAGTATTATCAAAGTCTATCTTATAATCTGTGTCGTAAGGTCTAAAATATTTATTAGAAAAATCCTTATACATAGATTTAAGTTCATAAATAAAACTAAGTGTAGCAGAGTTAATAACTTTTGCTACTTGTTTTACTCCAGAAGAAGCTTTTCCTACAGCAAATAATCTATCACTTATATCCTCTGTTAAAGATAAATAATTAAGATTAAAATTACTTCTTATACAATATCTAGCACTATCTTGTTGTTGAATATAGTAATCAAAGTCTTTAAGAGTTAGACCATTACTTCTATCAGCTGCATACACATCATTGCCAGAGCAATAAGCAGAACTAGACAAATCAAAACTAGGTTTCTTTATTAAACAAAAATAAGAATTATAAAATCCATTATCTATAGTAACAAAACCATCAATATCAGCAGTAGCTAAATTATCAGTATCAGCTAACTTAATATATGGAGTAGCTTTAATTAATTTATTATTAAATTCACTAGAAGTATCTTTACTTATAGAAACATAAAATTTATAATTTGTATAATCTTCATTATTTTCTATGTCCCAACAAATAAAACCACAATTACCAAAAGCTATAATAGGTGTTGAATGTCCACTAGTATAGTATTTTGCTTTGTCAGTAATAGGAGAAACTGTACCTTGTAAATTTACACCTATAATAGTTATATTATCATTAATATTATATAATAACGCATCAGCTTCTAAACATTGTAATATATGAAGTTTAGTATCACCATAAATATATTTTTGATAAGCAAAACATTCTATAATAGTATTACCTATATTAGCAATAGATAAAAAGAATAATTTATATTTTGTATCATTATCAAGACCAGTTATTTTATATCTTAATTTTAATAAATCTACATTATTATAATTATTATCTACATTTATATTGTCTATAAAAACTCCATTAGATATAATATTACTTTCATCTACAAAATGCGCATATACAGCATATCTAGATAAAGGCATTAATGTAGAAGATTGAGAATATGATGCTAATGTATCAGTAGAAGTAATATATTTATTATTAACAGATATAGTAGCTATAGAAATATAATTACAAGATTTTAAAGTAACATAAAATCTTTTATTATAATTATTATCATCGTTTTTACCTATATCTTCAGGAGATTCTACTTTAAATTCACAAGATTTAAATACAATAGATATATTATTAAGTTTAACCTCTTCAGTTGAACCAGTATCAGCGTTTTCTAATTCTAAAATAAGAACATTATTCTCATCTACACCAACAACCTTAGTTGAAATTATGTTTCGTAATATATCATTTAAATCAGATTTCATATCCACACCACTGTTTTTATAATTTATATTACCAGCAGCTTCAAAAGGATATATAGGAACATTATTTGAACTATCAGCTACATAATTATTATTATTAAAATTAGCATCTAAATCTATATTATAAATATTAGTTCCTGATGTAATATAACAATAACCATAGAAAAATCTATTATATCTAGCTATTTCTTTTTCACTATTACTTCTTATAAAATTATAACTAGCGTCAGTAAATCCAACATTTCTACTAAGCCAAGTTTTTTCATAACTATCATATGGCTGTCCTGTAGTTTTATTAAAAGGAACTACATGATTTTTAGAATACTCTAAATATGCAGTGTCATCATCATATATAGAGCTATAGCAAAATGTTAAATTTTTAGAATACCAAGGATGAGCAGGATTTTTAGGAGCAAATCTCCAATAATGGTCGTGCATATCAAAATCTACGTTAACCAATCCTATAAGACCTCCATCAAAAGATAAATCAAAACTTTCTCCAAAAATCTTTTCACCATATATATTATTTACCATGTTATGAATAGCCATAAGGTCAGGGTCATAATCAGCATCCCATTTTAAATCAAAATGAATAATGTCTTCTCTTTCGCTTATATCTCCTTTACTAAAATTATTAAATTTATAATCAAGAATGTCAGAATTAGCAGGATTAGAAATAAAATTAGCTATAGTTTGTGTAGGATGTATATTATCTCCTGTATAAACTTCATCAAAATAACCTTTTTTATTATTATATATTAATGGTTTATTTTTCCATTTAATATCTCTAGGAGAAACATTGTCATCTCTTTCTTCTGAAGTATGAGCATAATCAACACTAAACTTTTTAGCTAAAGATAATAATTCACTAGAATTAAAATTACTTTCTTTATAATTGGAAATATAAAGTTTATTTTTAAAAGATGTAATATTACGAACATTATAAAGTTCATAAGTAGTTTCAAGCAAATCATCAATATTAGCTTCTTCTACTTCATCATAATCGAAATAAATATCGCCACCATCAGGATTAAACTGAGTCATATCAAAGTGTTTCCACATACGAGCATCAGTAGCTTCATCATGAGTAATAATAAATCCTAATTGAAACTCTTTATAAGAAGCAATATTAGTAGTCTGAGCAAAGTCTAAATGAAATATAAAAGATTTGGCAGAATCTCTATGAAGATTAATATATTCCAATCCTCCTTGAAGAGTTGTTATATTTTCAGAAGTTCCAGCAAAAATAGGACAACTACAAAGAAACCAATTAGTATACACATCTTTTCTAATTTTATATCTAATAAAGAAAACATATGTACCATTAGGAATAGCTTTTGAATAAGTATCTTTAAGAATTAAATTTGCAGTAGGACATTTAGGAGCTTGGCAATAAAGACTTTCATCGCTTACTACTACATTACTACTATTTTTTATTTTAGGAAACTTAAGATTTATATGTTTCAAAGGAACATTACCGTCATCTTTATACTCACCAATAGTGAGAATTTTCTCACCACTTTGATTAGTATTAACATAACCATCTATTTCTCCACCATTATAACTCCAATGAGTATCTAATGTAATAGATGTTTCTTCTACCTCATCATATTCTACAATTTCATCTATATAATATGTAACAGGAGGATCATCTTCTGTTTTATGTTCAGTATGACAAAAGAAGTATATTTTATTATTGAGCCCTACAATATGACCTACAATAGTTTTATCAGACAATGCAGTAATATCTTTATAACCATAATCAGATACAAGATTACCATCATCATCTATCTTCATATTCCTAGCAAAAGCAAGACTGCCATCTTCAGCAGTCTGAGGACTCATATTTAAGTATAACTTTGGTTTAACTTTCATATCTTAACCTCTAGGTAAAAAAGTACTATTATAAAAGAAGTTATTCCAACCTTCAGTGTTAGCAAGTTTTCCTTTAACAGAAGCTGCTGCCTTAGGTCTAAGATTATTCCACTGAACAAGAGGATTTATTACAGCGTTAGGAGATTTCAAATCATATACAGGATGCTTACTACCTCTGCTAAGATATTTAAACATACAATACCAAGCAAGAGCTTCAAGCAAAAGACCATCATCATAAATGTAAGGACATTCACAATCATAGTAATCATCGTGATATGTTGCAACCTCAAATGTTTCTACTGTAATACTATCGGTATCAAAACTTAAATCTATATTATTTCCATCAAGAAGAAAGTTTCTACCATTAGGACTTACAATATCAGCAACTTGTGTTGTTTCCCAACCATTTGGAGCTTTAGGATTTGTGATAGCAATTTGCTCCCCCGTAGAAGGAATTGTGGACTTAGGACACTTGCAATCTTTTTCTCTATTAAAAGCAGGTATTTCAACACCGTTACTATCAAAAACACGAAGTTCCTCTGCATTGATAGTGCAGGGGAATTGCGCAATTCTATTAGAAACCTCAAGCTTTCTACGTTTACGTTCCATAGGTAGAACTTTCATTTGAGAAAGAGCATCTATAGTCCACGCAGCTACTCTAGGAATCCAATCACTTTCACTAATATTAAAATCATTATCGATTTTTCCTATTAGCCTTTGGAGTGTGAGCTGATTGTTGAGCTTCATTTCTTATAAAATTTAAATATAAAATATTATCAGTTTCTAAACAAAGTTTAAGCTTAAGTTTGACATCAACAGGAAGTTCACAAATCTTATTTAAATCTCTATCGCATTCATTGATAAGTTGTTCATTTGTCTTTCCTTTAACATGACGTCTAGCAAAAGTAGGAGTTAATCTATATTTCTCTCCAGTATTAAGTCTGCAATTTATAAGTGGCATTTCGTAACAAACTTCACCACTAAGATAAACTCTGTAATCTACACCGTTATAATCTGCACCAATACTCTTTGCGTATTCAGCTTCTTCTTTGTTCCAAAGTCTTTTACCTTCAGCAACAAGTTTTTGTTTATTAAGTTTTGTTGCATTGTAATCAAGATGCTTACGTTTGCCTTCAACAATTTTACATCTGTTGATACAAGTCCAACCTATAGGACTTTCGAATACATAACCATAACCATCTATTATAAGTTTCTTATGAACTTCATTATAGAACGCTTGAAGAATTTTTTGATATTGGTCAAGAGTTACATCAAGCATCTTTTCATATACATCTATTTGATGTTTAAGTTTATGTAATTCTTTTTGTTTACGAGCTAGTTTATAAATATTATAAGCAGGATTTGTTGCAATATATGCTTTCTTTCTATTTAAAAACAATTCCTTAGCACTGTCATAAAAAGTTCCGTTAATGTATTTATTTTCTACAAACTCAGGAATCTGCATAAGGTCAAGTTTATAAACAGTTTTGTATGTTTCAGCTTTTAACTTAATATCATCATAAAGAGCTCTTTCTTCAACAAGTCCTTTCTCATAATCATCAACTGCTTTTTCATATTTAGGTCCAATAGCATCTTTCATACTTTTATAATAGACCCTGAAATTAGTTGGAATTTCTTTTATAGCCATAATAATCTAAGATTAATATTTAATAGCGTTAGGAATTTCATCTGTTTCACGAACAGTATCAATAAGGTCTCTCTTATAAATAATTTCTTTAATTTGACCAATCATGTCTTCGCTAAGAAGATATTCATTTTCGTCTAGCCAAATACTGTCAGGAGTTTCAGTACCATTGATAAGAGAAATCTCATTAGGATGTTCAAAAGCAGATTCTATAACAATTTTGTCTAGTTCAAAAGGCTTGCTATTGACTGGAAATATATAAATATATTCGTTAATATAATCATAACAAGGCATACCGCAAAGACCAGGTACAGCACTTCTAAATCTAGCAGATGTTTCCTTAATGTATGGAAACTCTCTATTAGTTTTAAAACCAGCTGAACTAACCCTATCAAAAGGAAGATTATTAGTAAGCCTAACAGGACGAGGAACACGTTGAAGAGTTCTCTTAATCTTTGTAATATCATAATCATCATATTCCTCTGGCAATTGAATATCGCCATCATTTACTGTAGTAAGACTAACTTTAAATCTTTGAGTAAGAATCTTATCCACATAACCGTGGTTCTCATAAGACCTTCTTATAACTTCATTACGAGTTTGAATTATAAGAAGTTTAAGATTCTCACGAAGAGCTTTATTGTTAGGCTGACGTACAGCATGAGCCATTTCTGAAACAAGTTGTGCAATACTAGCCATATTATTAATATTTTATTTATTATAAGTTTTATCTAAATGAAAGTTCCCCCGTAGAAGAGTTGTAGCATTAACAACTCGGAATTAATCTGAGTGGTTCTAAACTTATCTACTTCTCTATACGGAGGAATTATATTTATATTATTATTAATATTTTATTTATTATTTATATTATATTATTTTTAATTTATATATTTAATATTATTAATATAATTAATATTATTATTTATATAATTATAATAATAACAGACACCTTCTCTGATGCCTGCAAATTTAATAAATTTCTTGCAAAATCACAAGAAATATAATGTTAAAAAATGTTATATTTATAGATTTTTAAATTGCATAAGCAATATTATCTATAATAGTTTCAACTTATGGTTTATCATTAACATACGCATTACTATGTAACCAACAGTATATGCTGGAGGCTCTCCTTCATCATCTACATTATAAGCCTTAAGCATATGTTGTTTAACATGTTCAGCTTCATGAACAATAGAATTAATATAATCATATCTATTTTTATGATAATTGAAAAGAACTACACTAATATGTTTTCTAATATTGCTACAAGTTACAGCTTTAGCTTTATACTTTAGGTTGTAGTAAACATCATCAATTTTCTCTACGGGGGAGCCAATAGCTTTCAGTTCAAAAGCTATATCATTAAAAAAGTTATAGTCTACATTATAATAAACTATAACTTCCCAATAACCGTCAATATCGATTAATTGTTTAATCATATAACATCATCCCATTCAATAGGATTATTCATAAACATACAATCAGCATAATAACGATTGAATACATAACCTTCTTCTGCATCTGCATCATCAATTACGTCTTTAACATATTTGCAAAGATGTTCTTCTGTTGGAACAGATTTACCAAGAAAGTCTGCTTGACACATATTAGCTACATAAACAGCGTCATATAACTTATTCCTTTTAAGTTTAATACCATAAGCTTCAAGCATTTCATCAAGATGTTCTTTGGTATAAGGAGTAATGTATTCTTTCTTACCATTAACAACTTTATACATTCTAGAAGAAGCTTCTTTACAAAGTTTCTTATTAAAATGAGGACCATAGTTATTAATATAATACATCATTCCTTCAGGAATTTCATCATAACTTCCAGTTCTTGTATGATACATAATAGTAATGTTATTAAAAAGGGCAGTGAGCTGAAAGCTCCCCCGTAGAGAAGAATTAGCATCACTGCCTAGTTAATCACTTTATTTTATAAGTTACATACGACCACCACGAGAGCCACCTCCACGACGATAACTATAACGGCTACCACCTCTACGAGTTTCTTCGTACTCATCATCGTCACGATAGCGATAATCTTCATCGTCATCTTCGATAGACTCTTCAAGACAATCTTCTATCATCTCTGCATACTCCTTCATCTTCTTTACTTTCTTCAGAAGGTCTTTATGCTCTTCTTTATTACGAAATCTAACTATTACCATAATCTTTAATTTGTTTGTTTAGCTTTCTCTTTAAGTAAAGATATTGCCTCAGCTAGCTGAGATTTAAGACTTCCAACTTCATCTTTAAGTGCTTTAACTTCATCAGAATTACTTGCACTACCAGGCATAAGCTCATTAAGAACATTATCATACTGAGGAATAAGTGATTCGTGATAAGAGGCACTATCAACAATAGCTTTACTTTTATCTTTCAAACTTTTAACGTAGTTATATAGAGAATCTTTATTATCTGCAATGACAAAAGATTTATCTCCAAAATCAGCAATAGCACTATTGCTGGGCACTTGTTGGAAAGTTTTCTTTTCACCGTTAATATTGCAAACAATATCAAGTCTTAATTCAGGCATTTGACCAAACATATTAGGATTGTGACCTCCAATAGTTGGCATAACACTTTCAACAGAAGCGGTAAACCACTTTATTTTATCTGTTCTATCTAGTCCATAGAGGACATTACCTTTACTTAAAGTAGAAAACATAATTATACACTTTTTAATTAATTAACTTACAGTCCTTGACATAAGAGTTAGCAAACCTCTAGTTCTATCATTGAACACAAGAATATTACTAACATTAAGCAATTCAGCAGCAGTTACTGGAGTACCATTAGGCAAAGTCAATGGTTTTGTAACATCATTAAGAGTGAGTGTTACAGGTAAAGTTGTAGTAGCATCTGCAGGAACAACTGTACTAATTATAATAGTAAGATAACCTACAGGCTGAATTCTACGAACACCAAGAGCAATGTTAATGGTCTCAGTTCCAACAGTAGTATTTGTAGATACAATATACGGAATACCACCAGCGTTAGTTGCTATAATTTGATTACAACAAGCCATACGTTTACCTCCTATCCGATATTAATAAACAATACCACCGCCGAAGCCAGAGCCCCAGCCACCAAAATTACCACCAGGATATAAACCCTGACCTATGTAAGGAGTAGCATTAACACCTACAAGATTAGGCCACTGAACAGGAACAGTGTTAGGCTGTTTTGCAGCAATAGCGTCAATCTTATCATCAAGAGCATGGAAAGCAGCATTAAACTGCAGAGTCTGATGGTCATTAC
>DFIJ01000061.1 GCA_002372775.1 Christensenella sp. UBA3700 | reverse complement strand
ATATAGATATTCTTTTCATTTTCAGTGGCAAATTGCGCTTTGGCTTCGTTAACTTCTTTCCAATATTCCCATTCTTTGGAATTGTTAATTCCTGCGTCAATAAATGGAAGAGTATTCTCGCCACCCGCTAAATCTTTTAAGTCTTCTCGAAGATTTGAAACAAATTTACGAGTGTTTTCTAAATATTTATCATAATAGTTTGGATAAGAATCACCTTCACCTTGCATCCAGCAGAACGCTTTTATTGTTGGAGTGTAACCCTTATTTTTTAAATTATTCATTTGATATTTAACATAATTTATTAGACGTGGGTACATTTCCGAATTTCTATCCGCCCAATCATCTTTCAAATTAGACGCGCCACACGCGTATTTAATAAGGAATAATTTATTAGCTCTTGTTTCGTTTAGTTTTTCTGCAATACCAATTTCTGGACCAAAAGTAGCTTGGCTATTACCTTGGCCTAACATTACTTTAACAAAGTCATTGTTCTTAGAAGTGTTTTGGGAATAGAAATAAACTTTACCTGGCTCAGTCCAAGTATCTTTTGTCCATGAATCAAAAGCAATAGGAATACCTGGATATCCTCTCATATATTCATAATATTTATCAGTTCCTAGTGTGTTTTTAATGAATGTTTGGTTTGTACAACCAACAGCATTAGATTGGCCTGAGATAACAACGACATCGACAGGTTCATTCTTTTTGCCACCAGTTGGCTCTTGTGATCCGCATCCGACTGTAGCCAAAACAGTTGTGGAGAAAAGGAATAATTTAGATATAGTTTTCATACTTGTATGATATACCCCAAAATAAGTAAACTTCCATATATTTTTGTAAACAAATGAACAATCATAGCAAAAACAAAGCCCTTTAAGGGAATAAACTAAATATAAAATATTGATAAATTCACTACTTATCTCCACCTATTTTAAATATATATGTAGAGATGAGTGTATGATATTGTATCTTTCAACTTGATAACGAATTTTTACCGAGATAAACATGTTTTTATTAGAAATTTAAAAAATTTACTCTTGCAGAAAATGTTTACTACTATTATAAACGAAATTAACGCGTATATATTTATAAAATAAATAAAACTATAAAGAAGAACGCGCATAAGGAATTTTATAGTCTCAACAACTCGTAAACATATTTAAAAGTTTACAAAATTCACTAAAAAGTTTATTAGTAAACGCTTTCATTAGTTATAAATCGCGCGTTATAATGCAATTGTCAAAGGAGTGTTAAAAACTCCAATTTTATGAAAGGAAGGAACCTTATGAAAGATAAGAAAAAAATTGCTTTTCTATCTTTAGCTTTAACAGCTCTTCTTGCTCTTAGTGGATGCGGCGGTAATAATCCATCAACCGATCCAAGTAAGAACACAGAAACAACCTCGGTGGATCCTGGTACCTCTGCTACAGAATCAACCGAAACTACAACGAGCGAAGAAACTACTTCTGAAGAAACAACATCAGAAGAGACTACTTCCGAAGAAACAACATCAGAAGAAACTACTTCCGAAGATCCTGTTGTTTACCACACTGTAAGATTCTTATTAGATGGTAATCTCTTAAAATCTTACCAAGTTAAAGAAGGTGAGACCGTTACTTATGACGGCGAAGAACCTGCTAAACAACCTACTACAGAAGTCTGTAAGTTCGTTTTCAAAGGTTGGGATAAAGATGTTACTCAACCAATCACTGCAGACATTGACTTTAATGCAGTCTTCCGTGAATACGCTCTCGAACAAGAAATCGATGACTTCGAAAAATATGAAGGCGATAATGATTTAGCTGATTCTGGCTGGAAAGCCCAAACTCTATCTGGTGATACTTGGACTGATGAAACAAAAGCTTCCGTCACAATGAGCACAAACGCTACTCATGGCGAAAAAGCTGTTAGATTAAATGCCTGGGATAACCTCTCAGACTACAAGATTGTTAACCATGGCTTAAAAGATAAATTCTCTAAAGCCGCTAACGCTCTTAAGTTTAGCTATATGGCTCCAAGCTTTATGGCAGCCAAAGTTCTTGTTTACACTGTCCCAGTTGAAATTAATGGAAAACTCGAAGAACCAAAATTTGATTATACACTTAATCAATCAAAGACCGGTGATTATGTAGATTATACAATTCCTCTTGCATCTGCTGGTTGGAGATTATGGGGTGCAGAAGGAAAATCAATCGCAGAAACCGCTTCTTGGTTAGGCATTGATGTTGATGATTTCCCAACTTACATTACCAAGATTGAATTCTGGTGTAAGGGCAACAAAACAAGTAACACTGACATGATCGCATTCTTAGATAATGTTAGATTTGTCACTGAAGAAAACCCTGGCGACTTAGAAGAATCCGTTACTATTCTTTACGATAGATATACTGCTGTTCTTAATGATGGAACAACACTCAGAATTGATATCGACGCTGAAAAGAACGCTATTGCAAAAGTAATCGATATTGAAACTCCACAAGAAGTTCCAGGAAAGATTACCTATGAAGGTGAAAACGTTGTATTCACATCTGCTGATAGTGGTGCAACCTTAGTTTATAAAGGCACAATGACTAATGGCGGTCAATTAATTAACTTTGTTTCTGCTACCGGCGCATTCGCTCCAGTAGTTGATAAAGTAAAACTCAACGCTGTCCAAGTAGTTGATAACTATGAAGGATATGCATCTGATGGTGTTGCTTATTGTACAAATAACCAAGACCCATCTAAGAGAAGTGGCGCTCGTGGTGCTTACTATTCTGAATTCTATAAAGAAAACGATACCACATACCCAGAAGCCCCTTGGGGTGGCAATAACTGGCACTTAATGGGTGGCAATGGTGATCAACTTAAACTTAAACAAGATAAAGCTGGCGCACACTCTGGTAATAACTATCTCTGCATGAAGAACTCCCAATACAATGCTATGAGATACATGCAATGGGGATTATTTGATGGAACATCTGAAAAGAACGCTTTCCGTGGCTCAACATTTAGCTTCTGGGCTAAGACAAACGGTAGAGTTCCAGCAATGAAAGTTCGTGTTTTCTCTCAAACTCAACCAACATTACAAACTCAAGATAATCAAAGAAGAGTCGGCGAATTTACTGAAGCCGCAGCAGTTGGTGAATGGAAACACTACACAATCGAACTTAATCCAAACCTTGTTTATTATGGATTCCAAATCTTCATGGAAAAGAATCAAATCGCTGATTCCTATCTCTATATCGATGATGTTGAAATCTATACAGCCGATCCATATGCAGCATTTATTCCAGAGCCTGAAGATTTAGCTCTTGAGGCTGGTAGAGTCTACGCTGCTAAATATAATGGCATTGTTAATGTTCAACTCACAGTCAAGTCTGATAATAATGTTAAATTAGTAGCTCCTGGATTAAATATGGACGTTGAAGGTTCATATGCAATCGTAAAAGATGAAATTACAATCACTTTAACTGGTGGAACAGTTTATGTTGGTACAATCGCTCAAGATCTTTCTGGTATCGCATTCAAATCTGTTACTGGTAATGATTTAATCGCAGCCGCTCTTAATAATATGAGCTTTGGTGATTCTTTAGTTGCTGAAAACGCTGAAGGATATACTGAATCTGGCAAAATGTATTATCAAAGCAGCTCAGCCGATAAACGCAGTGGTGCTCGTGGAGCATATTACTGTGATTATTATACAAATAATGAGTCAACATCTTCCCCAGTAGGCGGCTCTAAATGGTCCTTAATGGGCGGTAATGGTGATCAATTATCACTTAATAAAAATTACGCTTATGAAGGATCTCAATCACTTGATATTAAAGTTAGTACCAATGGTGCTATGAGATACATGCAATGGGGTTTATTTGATGGCAGTTCTAAAGCAGTTACTGGTGTTAATAAATTCTCAGTTAGAGTTAGAAACCCATTGGAAAAAGCCGCAACAGTAAATGTTATGGTTTATCGCATTCCAAAGGTTGAACCTTCTTCACAAGGTGAAGGTTATAGAGCTCAAACAGGTGAAAAGACTATTGCTGCTAAAACCGATTGGACAAAATTTGAAGTTACATTAGATCCAACTAAGACATATTACGGATTCTGTATCGTCTTAAAAGCTCAAGGCGGAACCGGAATGCTTCAATTCGATTATGCTCACTATGAATCTAACGATTACAATCCAGAACTCAACTTCTTTGCTCCAAAAGATTTAATTTTAAGTGGCAAGACAGCTGATACAAAAGACGCATCTCTCAAATTTGGTACTGACAACAAGATTTATCTTACAAGCGTCGGTGCTGGAGTTGAAAATGTTGAAGGTACATATAAGATGTCTATGAGCCTCGGACAACAAATTATGGAAATTTCCGTTGGCGGTAATGTCATTAAAGGTACTTATGCGTTTAACGCAGCTACTGGTAAGGTAACATTTGTTGTAACAGAAGTTACAGGAGACATTTCTCCACTTCTCCCAGCAGATACTACATTTACTAGCTAATTCATCTCACACATAGCGTGTTATGGAGGGGTATTTATTTACCCCTCCTATACGCGTATAAAATTTAAGAAAGTTATTATTTATGAAAAAACCAACACTAGATCAAATAGCGTTAGAATGCGGAGTAACTAAAGGTTTAGTTTCTCGTGCTTTAGGTGGTAAAAATAATGTCTCTGAAGTTACTAGAGAAAAGATTATCCGTAAAGCAGCAGAACTTGGCTATGACACTTCCAAATTAAAAGCGTATAAGGTTACATCTAACCGTGTTTTACTTATTGGTTCTAGCCGTATCTTATTTAAGGAAGATTTCTGGCAACCAATTATTACCTCAATATCTTCAATGCTTTCTAGATATAACTTAATCATGGAATACTTTGTATTTGACGAAGATCATATTGATGATAACTTACTTAAAAAACTAAAAGAGACAACTTGTAGTGCGTATATTGTTATTCATGTTACTCCAACTCCAATCATGAATATCTTAATTAGTAAAAATAAACCAACTGTTGTCGTGGATCCTAAAACTTTCTATAGTGAGGCCACTCAATTTAAGTTCTCTAATTATGATTCAATGTATTTAGCTACTAAAAGATTAATCGAACAAGGTCACACCGACATCTTATTCTATGGAAGTGATTCACATAGTACTTCCTTTAGAGAAAGACATGAAGGCTTTATGGCGTGTATGGAAACATATAA
>DFIJ01000112.1 GCA_002372775.1 Christensenella sp. UBA3700 | reverse complement strand
TTAATATCTTGTCCAAGGAATCCAGTAATAGAAGCTGTAATATTATGTGGATTACCATCAAATTCAATTTCATTATTTTGAGAGCCTGCGTTTGTGAAAGTAGCAGTTAATGTTGCCTTATTAATTAAAAGCTCAACTTCATATGATTGTGAATAAACTAAATAATATACTGTTTCGGTTTGACCAACCGTACGAGTATATGAACTATTAGAATGTGTTCCTGATACTGTATATGCTGTAGTTGATGAATTAATAATATTCTTATCTGCACCACTCTTTTCAAAACCACTAATACTTACTACGAAATTTTGAATAGCAGAACTACCTCTGTATACTTTTTCTGTAACAGTAAAGCTATTTGATGCATAACCTGTATATGCAGCAGAGAATCTATTTGTTGTATTAGTAGTACTAAATGAGAAATTATTAGCACTTGCATCTGTTGACTTTTTACATGTTACTGTAGTTGCTTCTTCATTTACATAAGCATAATAACCTAAAGAATAACCACCAATATCTCCATCGATAGCACTTTTTGCAATTACTGGATAGCATGCATTATTTGCGCCTACTCCAGCTGCGCCTATTACGTTAGATATATCTACATCTTCTTCGCCAATTTCAATAGAACTAACAAAAGTACCTGTTATAGATGTTCCGCTTCCTGAATATGATGACGCTTCGCCAATCCAAACTTTTGCATCATTGTTATGACAGAAACCAATTTGATCATCTGTTACTGAATACTCATAAATATCATTAGCGCTGCTATTTTCGACCTTACCAGACATCCAGTTTTCAAGTGAAAAATTATGACACCAATTATATGAATCTGAATTATAGTATACATAATTTGCTGTTATAGAACCGCCGCCAATAATTAGACCTCTAGCCTTTTCTTTGCCTGTTTGTGGTTCTGCTACAGTAAAAGTGCCGCCGATTTTAATACCAGATACAGTTATATCTCCACCAGTTTGCACACCAATAACAGCACCAACTCTTCCATAAGCATCACCACGGCCTGTTTGGCCATCTGCACGATTTACAGAAATTGTTCCAGTACCAATAACTGTAAGATTTTTTAATGTACAATCATTCTTAATCTCACCAATAATTGCACCAGCACACAAATAAACGTCACGATTATCTGTAGCAATACCTGGTCTAGTAGTTTTAATTGCTAAATTACCTGTTAGATTTGTTGTTACATTTATAATTGATCCTGAAGTAATCTTTCCACAGAATGCACCTAAATTTACATAAGCTTGCGATGTTACCATACATTCTGCAAAATTATCTGTACCTGAATAATTAACTCTACAGTTTTCTATAGTGCCGCCTTCAACAATACCAACCATAACACCAATGTTAAGTGTCTTTTTAACCCAGCTGCTTCCACTACTATTTGTATATTTTGCAGATGATGAAACTGTTAAATTTTTAATAACACCATTTGTTCCACATGATTGTACCAAACCGCCATAGCTGTGTTCATTATTTTGCTCGCTATCACTACTAGATGTTGCAAGTCTTATCTCATAACCACATCCATCTAATACACCTGTCAAAGAATAAGTGCCAGTATATGTTACTGTTGATGTGATATATGTTGCATTATTTGCTGGATGAAGCCATCCATATTTACCATCATTATCTGCTAAAAAACTCTTTAGGCTTGTATCATCTGTAATTTCTACATAATCTTCAGAGTTATATGTAACGCTACCGATTGTTACACTTGGCTGTGCCGCAACTGCAGATACATATCCAGATGGTACTGCACCATCAGCAAGGCCAACACCTTCAGAAACTAGGCCGCCTGAAAAATCAGAAGCAACCACGTCTGTAGATACGCTTTTTGCATTAATATCTGAACTGTTAAATTGAATTTGATTTGTAAAACATAAAGAAGCAACTATTACAGCTATTGCTATAATTAACACGCTTAATATAAAGATTTTCTTAGAATTTCTCTTAAGCACTTGCATTTGCTCCTTTAATTTTTGTACTTATAATATAAATAAAAAGAACGCTCGCAAGAGATTTTTAATTTATATATTTATATATATTTATAATATTTTAATGGTCATTTTACAATTCACCTTAAAGATTCCTTAAGAGATTTGACTATGAAAAATAATTTTTAACCTTTTTAAAGCTTCTACCTGCTATGGATTTTAATAGAAAATGACTATCTTAACACAAATTTATATGGACTAATTGGGGATTTATATATCATTTTATGGACAATATTTAAGCGGTTTTTCACGCTTTTTTAAGATAAAATTCACCCTTTATATATAATATAAGGGCAATAAAATTACTAAACTTTTTCCGAGAATAATGTAAATGAAATCTCTACGTTATCAAAAAGAGCTTCGGGAATTAGCTCTTGAGTATAAGTAGATTTAAACCTTACATATACATGCGCATAAGATTTTGCATGTGTAGATGTAGCTAAAATATTATTAATACGCCATGCGTTAGTAGTTCCAGATGAGGCTTCATTCCATGTTAAAGACATGGCTTTTACTTGAGAAGTTGTATATAAAGTAGATTTGCCATCAGAGTAAACATCTTCGTTATTAACAACTGTAGTTACAAAGTTCTCATATATAACTGTATACTCTATAGCGTCATCTAAATAGTCTGCTAAATTAGAATCTAGTGCAACCCCATTTTTCTTATAAGATACATCGCCTATTGTTATATCTAAAGATATACTTGACGTCATACAGTTACACTCAACAACAAAACCTGCATAACTTTCTTGTGAATCATTAGCACTTGCTGAATAATCTAATCCTGATCCACTAGTTTCTGCTGGAACAAGTCCGCCATTAGAGGTCTTTACACTAAGGCCAATCTCTGCACCAGATTTACTGCCTACAACGAATTCAAAAGAAGTTTTACCTTGAGAATAGAAAGTATAAGTAGCACCTATTATTGCAACTACTACAACAATTGAGACAACTATTAAGATTACCATCAATCCTCTTCTCAACTAAACAACATCTCCTTTTGTAATAATTCCACTTGTTTCAACACCACTGCTACTAGCTTTAAAATAGAAAACAGCATTTGTTCCAATAAAAGCATTTGTAGATATTTGCAAATTACTTTGGTATGATCTTCCAGTAAATACAACTTTACTTAAATTCTCAAGGCCACTAAATGAGGCGCCCATAATTCTTGTTATAGCAACAGGTATTTGAATAGACTTTATTGCCTTTAGCGCATCATAATCTGTCATATTTAAATCTATTGTGTTAACAGATAGTGTGCTATTACCATAACTAATTGTGCTTGGGATTATAACATCTTCGTATTCACCTTGTGTTCCTATATAACCAATAACCTTAACTGAAGATATAACAACAGCATTTCCAAGAAGTGAAGTGTTCTCGTCTGCGTCATATTCATATAAGACGAACTTTCCTGTAGCTTCATTCCATACAAGTCTATAATCTAAGTCAGCATATGCACTATCATTTGGAGCAAAAACTAAATACTTATACGTAGAATTCGCTCCGGTGTCAATATTAGCAGTATTACTATCTATACTAGGATTTCCACCCCAAAAGGCAAGAGTAAACGAAGTTGCAACTATAACAAGAGCTGCTACTAAGGAAATCGTTAATATCAAAATTTTTGTTGGTCTTAACGCTTTCATCTACTATGCCCCCGCACTTAATTCAAAATCAAATATTGATCCTTGGAATATAGGATCGCTAAATAAAAATTGCTTGTTATATACACCTGTACTAGTATCCTTTCCAAAGAATCCAATATAAATACCTATATAATTAGCTCTACCTTGAGCAGTAACACCACCCCCAAGTGTAGTAGTTTCTGCATTTTCATCAGACATATATGGCAGAGTAACACCACCTAATCTTGCGCTTACATATCCTATACCATTTCTTTCAACGCCTGAAACCGTACTTTCCCAATAATCTAAATAGAAATATGTACTAGTATATAGACTTCCGTTTATAACAAAATGTGTAACTTGAGACTTATCTTGAGTGCAAACACAATAAAAATCACTCGCACCAATACCTGATGGGAGTGAATCTATGCTTGTTGAATAATATTGGTCTAAATATTCTGCTTCTATGTGAGAACCAACGATAATTTCATCTATTGTTTTTTGTAAAGAATAATTATATGTTTCTCCTAAAGTTATAATAACTTTATCTAAAGATACTCTAACATTTACCGCACTTCCACTGGACATTCTATACATAAGATTATATGTAAAACCATATGGAGCATCAGAATCAGCAGCAGGATATTGATTACCTTCTTCATCAAATCCTTTTTGACCTTGGTAATAATCTTCTTCGCCCGCTGTATAAACACCGTCTATAAAACCAGATTCTTGTGTTAGCGAAAAACTTGTTGATGAACCTGAATTAAATGTTGTATAAGAAATTGAAGCTTCGTTTATAGAAAACCACGCAAATGTAGACACTAAAGCCACCAATGCCACAACTATTAACAATATAGGCGTTATGTGTTTTTCTACATTTGCAGACATTTATCCTATTCCTCTTTCTTTTCGTCTATCTCTTCAGATTTAGTAACAACAGCATCTACAGGCTTATCCTCTACATTTGCTGCGGCTGCACTTTGTGCTGCCATTTTTGCTAAATACTCTTCAATAGCCTTTCTCTTAATTTCTTCTTCAATAGAACTATCTACAGTTTGAGCAGCACTTTGAGCCATAGAAAGCTTAATAGATTCTAATTCTTCTTTAGACTTTTGCTCAATCTTCTTAATTCTTGCTGCCATAATCATTCTAATTAATTCATATACGTTATATACAAGAAGTAACGCAAGTGGTACAACAACTGACCATAAGAAATGATTTGAATCTTGGAACCAAGCTATAACGTTACCAACTTTAGATACTTTAGCAACAACTACACCTTGAATGCTTTCGCTATAGTATTTCTTTGATCTTTGAATATTATCTTCTTCTTGTTGTTCTGGAGTATAGTAACTAACAGTTGCTCTTTCAGCATCACCAAGTGTATAGAAAACATATCCGCCAGTAGCTTCATTCTCTTCAATCTTTACGATTCTGTGGGTAATTAACTGACTTGTTCCAGCAACGTTGCCAACATAAGTAACAACATCTCCTACCTTTAGTGTTGCATATTCTTCATTTGTAGACATTGATTTAATAAACAATAAATCTCCTGCTGCAAATGAACTAATAGGATGAGAAGCATCTGAATAATCGCTCTTTTCAACACTTCCGTTCATAGATTCTGTTAAAACTACTGTCATATTTAGTCCAGAACCAAGTTCCTCTGTTGTTGATTTTGATCCAATAATTACCATAATAGACAATGTTATACATGCAATGATAATTAGCACCTCTATTGCCATTACTACAATATTAACTATCTTTTTTGTTCTTGACTCTGGTTGATTTTCCTTCTTAACTTTTCCCATTAGTAATACTCCTTCTTTTAGTATACGACAGGATCAGAATACTCTTCTAAAGCAAACTCTACCTTAACTGAGCATCTGCCTCCCAAGATATTATTATCACATTGTAAATCCGTTCCTTCTAGCCACATTACTATTGTGTATTTTCTATAAGTATTAGCTTTTAATTCTTTGTGCTGCTCTCTCGTAGCAAAATAACCCAAATCATTACCTTCTTCATCATACACTTCTCCCAGAAAAGGAGTAGCAACATTAGTATTTAGTAACTCATATGAATCATTAAGTTGTTCTAGAGGAATTGGAACTTGATCATCTACACAATCATTATACGATATATATTCAGCTGTTCCATCAGTTTTTATCATAGAATATATGTTTACATTACTTACTTCATTTTCATTATTTAAGTCACTCTCTATTACCATTATTCTTAGAGCAGCGGCTAAGTTCTTAGTATCTTTTTGAACCTCAATACCTAATGTATATAAACAATCTCTTGTAACATCAACATTCTTTAAGAAGAAACTATATGCTATAAACCCATCTGCATGATGAGCTCCCTCTTTTCCTAAAAGTTGTGACGAAATGTTAAAATATGGATACGTATAGGCATTCATGCTTTCTGGAGCCTTCATATCTAGTCTAGTTGTAGATTCATAAAAGTCTTCATATTCAGACAAAGATAGACCTGTATTTTTTCCGTTAGATACAGATACTGTCATCGCATTGTTATCAATAATAGTCATAACACCATAAGCGCCACCTGTGATAACAAGAGCGCCAATCAAAATCATAACAATAACCTTAGTAGCAGTTCTTGTGGAAGACGCTGCCCTTAGGGTTTTGTTTTTAATGATCTCTTCTGTTTCCTTATGTGTTAGAGCCATTATTCTCCTTTGTTTTTTGCTGTTTTATATATTCTTCAACAGCTTTTCTCTTTATTTCTTCTTCCAAGTCTTGTTGAACTTGTCTTTCTATCATCAATACTTGATTCTTTTTTATCTCTTCCATTCTTTCTTTTGCACCCTGTTTAGCAAGAACAATTATTTGCCAAGCAAGAACGCACAAAAGTGGAATAACTATTAACACAACAAAGCCATACCATTTAGATAAAAAGTTTGCTAGTTTAGATATAATCGGACTAGAACCAACAACAACACCTTGAATATTCTCAAGAGGAATTGGAACTGTATCCTGAATTGCTGCTACATTATCTCCTATTGTCCTTACATACCATTGTCCATCTTCATCCTGATATGGTCCTTCCCATATTCTGTGAGTTATAGTATGTCCAACAAGAGCATCGTTTTTATTGAATCCCTTAGGAGCAATAAAACTTATTACATCGCCAACTGCAACATCATCTTTTGTAACATTCTTTATTCTCTTACAAACAACAACATCACCAACATTGTATGTAGGTTCCATCGAATCTGTAAGAACCGAATATGTTGTATAACCAAATAGCGAAGGCGTTTCTCCAACCATTCTTTGTGCTACTAATGTTAAAAAGCAGCCAACTATAAAAAGAATTATGGACCATTCAACTATTTTTAGGGTTATTTCTAACCATCTAGGTAATACTATTTTCTTTTTACACTGTTCCATTCTTGTCACTATTTATTCCTGCATATACTATGCTTTCATCCATATCTTCACCAGCAGCATGCTTCGCAATTTGTGCATCTAATTCTTGAAGTCGCTTGGTTTCTCTTTCTTCAACAACCTCTAATGCAGCACGCTCTCTAGCTAGAGCTTCTTCTCTCTTCTTCTTAGCACGCATAATCATAGCTCTTTCTTTTTCAATTTGAGCAATTAATCTTTCTGCTAAAATTTCCTTTGTATCTATCTTATCTAATACCGCAGCAGTAGATGCAGCAGCATTTTCCATTCTTACTTTTTCAAGAACTCTATCAATAGCCTTATTGATTCTTGTCATTTCAGCTTTTGTTAGAGCAACTTCATCTGAAGTTCTTTGGAACATATCACGAGTTTCTTCAATAAG
>DFIJ01000077.1 GCA_002372775.1 Christensenella sp. UBA3700 | reverse complement strand
GAAAAATGGACTCACAATAAGGCGATACAAAAGGCGATAGAAAGTTATAGAATATCAGATGCACAAAAAGAGTATTTAAAAACATTAAGAATAAAATAAGAGGATTTATGAAACACTGTATATTAGTTAAATTTGTTAAAGATTATGATTGGAAGGCTGAACTTGAGAATATTCAAAGAATATTTAATAGTATTAATATCGAAGGCGTAAATTATGTTGAGTACCCAATAAATTGTATAGATAGAGATAATAGATATGATTTATTAATTCGTATAGATATGAAAAAAGAGGCGTTAGCCTCATATGATGCATGTCCAAATCATCATGAATGGAAGGACACTTATTCTAAGTTCATAGACAAGAAAGCAATCTTTGATTACGAATAGATTATTTATAATAATCAACAACAGAGTCTTTATCGTAGAAACAAACATCTTCTTTAACCAAGGAGATGTTATTATTTTTAACTTCTAAGATGTTAAAGCAACAATTGTATGGTACATGTTTATGCCAAAAATCTTTTTTGTCTTCATAAAACATATTTAAAAGGCAGCGCATAGCAAAACCGTGAGTTCCAACAAGATATGTTTTATCATCGTTTCTTGAAGCAAGTTCTTTAATAAAATCCTGAGTTCTTTTAATTACATCGTAAACATTTTCTCCGTTTGGAACATCTAAAACAGAAAATGGATCTTTAAAGAATTGGTGAATCTTTTCGTATTCTGGATTAGATTTGTCATCTAAGTGATTTAGTGTCCAATCGCCAACATTTACCTCCTGTATTCGGTTTTCTACATGAATAGGGGTGGTTTCGTTGCCACTTTCTTTTAATAAAATCTCTATTGTTTTAGAAGCTCGGCTAAGAGGAGAAGTGAAGGCTTCATCAAAATGAATACCTTTTAAGGCTTTACCTGAAATCTCTGCTAGTTTGATTCCGTCAGCATTCAAAGGCTCGTCGAATGTTCCTTGGAAAATTCGAGCTTTATTCATATTTGTTTCGCCATGTCTAACAATGTAAATTAACATATTTTCACCACAAAGATTATATACAATCGCCTTTCGTATTACTAGCAAAAGTATATATGTTACAAAAAGGATATCAAAATTTTACGATTATATAGAAAATACATTTTGAAATTATATAATAATTATCATATAATAGTCGTGTATAAAAATGTAATCCGCATTAATTTAGGAGGAGAAAAAATTTATGCAATACACAAAAGACGTACAAAATATGTGCAAAGTTGCTTGTGGTGCTTCTCATGGTTGTGCTCCAATTCCTGAAGAAGGAAAGTGGGTATATTCAAGAGAAATTAAGGATATCAGTGGTTTCACACATGGTATCGGTTGGTGTGCTCCACAACAAGGCGCATGTAAGATCTCATTAAACGTTAAGAATGGTATCATCGAAGAAGCTTTAATCGAAACAATCGGTTGTTCTGGTATGACACACTCAGCTGCTATGGCATCTGAAGCAATTGTTGGTAAGACAGTACTTGAAGCTGTTAACACAGACTTAGTATGTGATGCTATCAACACAGCTATGAGAGAATTATTCTTACAAATCGTTTATGGTAGAACTCAATCTGCTTTCTCAGAAGATGGTTTAGCTATCGGTGCTGGACTAGAAGATCTAGGAAAGGGCTTACGTTCTCAAGTTGGTACAATTTACTCAACAAAGGAAAAGGGACCTCGTTACCTAGAATTAACAGAAGGTTATATTACTTCTCTAGCTCTAGATGAAAATAACGAAATCATTGGTTACCAATATTTATCTCTTGGCAAGTTCACAGACTTCATGAAGAAGGGTGATTCAGCTGAAGTTGCTTTAGAAAAAGCAAAAGGCCAATATGGCAGATATAACGATGGTGTCAAGTTCATTGACCCACGTAAAGAATAATAGGAGGATCCGAAGATGGCTTTATTTGAAGGTTATGAAAGAAGAATCGCACAAATCAATAAATGCTTAAACGATAACGGCATCGCTTCTATTGAAGAAGCTGAAAAGATTTGTAAGGACAAGGGATTAGACGTTTACCAAATGGTAAAGGATATCCAAACAATTTGTTTCGAAAATGCTTGCTGGGCATACACAGTTGGTGCTGCTCTAGCTATTAAGAACAACGCAAAGAACGCTGCTGAAGCTGCTAAGTGGATCGGTGTAGGTTTACAATCATTCTGTATTCCTGGTTCTGTTGCTGATGATCGTAAGGTTGGTATCGGACATGGTAACTTAGGTGCTATGTTATTAACAGAAGATACAAAGTGCTTCGCATTCTTAGCTGGTCACGAATCATTCGCTGCTGCTGAAGGTGCTATTGGTATTGCTAAGAAGGCAAACAAGGTACGTAAAGAACCATTAAGAGTTATCTTAAACGGTTTAGGAAAGGATGCTGCAAAGATTATCTCAAGAATTAACGGATTTACACATGTTGAAACAGAATTTGACTATTTCACAGGTAAGGTTAAGATCGTTAAGGAAACAAAGTATGGTAACAATCCAGACAGATTAGCAGTTCGTTGCTACGGCGCTGATGATGTTCGTGAAGGTGTTGCTATCATGCACTTAGAAGGTGTTGACGTTTCTATTACTGGTAACTCAACAAACCCAACTCGTTTCCAGCACCCAGTTGCAGGTACTTACAAAAAGGAACGCCTTCTTGCAGGTAAGAAATACTTCTCTGTAGCTT
>DFIJ01000178.1 GCA_002372775.1 Christensenella sp. UBA3700 | reverse complement strand
CGTATTTTATGCGTTGGTACTATTTAAGTTAATATTAATTAATCAACAATTCTCATATGTGAGTCGTAATTGTAGTTAATTGCTTTAAATAAATTAGATGCTTTTTCATCAAGATGGGCATCAATCTTCTTATCTTGTTTTAGCTTCTCAAGTTCACTTGGTTTTGTAACAAGATTGTTTTCGATTATAGATAGCAATTTTCTTTGAGATGATTTAATTGCAAGCACGTTTATATATTCAATATCCAAATCCATTACTTCGTTAAATGTGTATGTGTTGTCTAGTAGTGCACACATTAAAGATCTAGATAAAGATGTCATTGTATATCTCTTTGTCTTTACGTTTTGCATGAACTCTTCATATGTTGAACTTGAAGATAAGAATGATAAGAATCTATTATGTAATCCTTCATTCATTCCGAATATCTTATCTAAGTTGTCTTTTCTAGAAAGTTCGTACTTGATAATAGAGAATAACTTCTCAGAGTTATCTTGAACGTGAGATAGTGAATTAAATACATACATTGGAACTTTAGAGAATACTTCGCCGCCGTTATAGATTTGCTCACGAATAGTTGTTGCAGAAGGGTTTTCTGGATCATCTGAATTGTTATATGAACCTTCTCTTTTTATTGTGTGAGGTGTTATAGCAAGTCCATTAATAGCTTTAATATATTCAATGCCAAGAATGTTGTTTGGCTCTTTAATTACATCGGCAATAGATTTATCTATTCCGTGATTTTCTAAATACTTTTCAAGGGCTAAAGAGTTTGCTTTTGCGTATGTGTTTCCGCTTTCCATAAACTCTTTAATATAATCTTGGTTTTCTTTTGTTGCCATCATTTCATTTATCTTTTCAAGCACGTAAATACTGCCGCACTCGGAACCAAATGAAATGTATTTTTCACAGTCGAAATAATCGATAACTTTTATTGCTCCATTTGCAAAAATTTGAGCAGAACCAAGAACATATTCAACAGGTAATTCTACTACCATATCACAGCCAGCTTTGATAGCCCATTCAGCTCTTTCGTACTTGTCTTTAATGGCAAGTTCGCCTCTTTGAACAATATCTCCGCTCATGACTGCAACTATAGCGTCACAACCAAGTTCTTCCTTAGTTTTTTGTATATGTTTTACGTGTCCGTTGTGCAATGGATTGTATTCTGCAACTATGAAACCAACTCTCATAAAAATCTAAATTTCCTTATTACAAATTCTTTACATCTTTTATTTCGTGCGATTATAATAACATTATAGTGTAAGTTAGACTAAAAATAAAGTTTATTGGAGGCATATAAATGAGTAATTTACTTGATAGCATTAAGGCTAAAGCAAAGGCATTAAATAAGACTATCGTTTTATGTGAAGGGGAAGATAAAAGAGTAGTAGAAGCTGCTGCTGAAATTACAAAACAAGGTCTTGCAAAGATCGTTTTAATCGGTAACGAAGCAGAATGTAAGAAGGTTGCTCCAAATGTAGATTTAACAGGTATCACATTAGTTGATCCAGAAACAAGTGAAAAGACAGCTGAATATGCAAATATATTATTCGAAGCTAGAAAGGCTAAGGGTATGACAGAAGAACAAGCAGCTGCTCAAGCAAAAGATAGAACAATGTTCGGTGCTTTGATGTTAAAGGCTGGAGATGTAGATGGTTACGTTTCTGGTGCTTGTCACTCAACAGCAAATACATTAAGACCAGGTTTACAAGTTATTAAGACAGCTCCTGGCGTTAAGACAGTATCAAGCAGCTTTATCATGGTTGCTGATGAAAAATTACCACATCCATACAACGCAGAAGGCGTAGCAGTATTTGCTGATTGCGCTATTAACATTGAACCAGATGCTCAACAACTTGCTGACATCGCTATTTCTTCAGCTCAAACAGCTAAGAATATCGTTGGTATTGAACCAAAGGTTGCAATGCTTTCATTCTCAACAAAGGGTTCTGGTAATGATGATAAATACTTCAAGTCAGTTCCAAAAGTTCAAGAAGCTACAGCTTTAGCAAAGGCTCAAGCTCCAGATTTAGCAATAGATGGTGAATTCCAATTCGATGCTGCTGTATCTCCAGCAGTTGCAGCTCTAAAGGCTCCAGGTTCAGAAGTTGCTGGACATGCTAACGTATTTGTATTCCCAAATATCAATGCTGGTAATATTGGTTATAAGATTGCTCAACGTTTTGGCGGTTATATGGCTATTGGTCCTGTATGTCAAGGATTTGCTAAGCCACTTAACGATTTATCAAGAGGTTGTGTAGTTGAAGATATCGTAGCACTTGTTGCTATCACAGCTGTTCAAGCAGGAAATAATTAATAAGGGGAATTATATGAAAATATTAGTAGTTAACGCAGGTAGCTCATCATTGAAATATCAAGTAATCGATATGACTACAGAAGAAGCTTTATGCTCTGGTGGTATTGAAAGAATCGGTATCCCTGGCACAAAAATCACACATAAGGCAAACGGCGAAAAGGCTGTTATTATGCAAGATCTAGCTAATCATACAGATGCTTTAGATGAAGTTATCAAATTATTACTAGATGAAAAACTTGGTGTTATTTCATCATTAGATGAAATTTCAGCAGTAGGTCATAGATATGTAAATGCTGGTGAAGAAATTCTTCAACCAACTCTAATTACAGATGAAGTTTTAGCAAAGCTTGAAAAGAATGTTTCATTTGCTCCAGTTCATGACCCAGCTCATATTGCTTGCATCAAGTCATGTAAGACATTATTACCAAACGTTCCAAGTGTTATCGTATTAGATACAGGATTCCATGCAACAATGCCAAAGAAGGCATATATGTATGCTATCAAGTATGAAGATTATGAAGCATATAAGGTTCGTCGTTATGGTGCTCATGGTACATCTCATAGATTTGTATCACAAGAAGCTATCAAGTACTTAAAAGAACATAACTTACCATATGAAAATATCGTAACATGTCACCTTGGAAATGGTTCTTCTATTTCTGCTGTTAAGAATGGTGAATGTATCGATACATCTATGGGTATGACACCACTTGCTGGTATCCCAATGGGAACAAGATCAGGTGACGTTGATGTTTCTGCAGCTGCAGCATTAGCAGATAAGAAGGGCTTAACATTTGCTCAAACAGTAACATACCTAAATAAAGAATGTGGTTACCTAGGTGTTTCTGGTGTTTCTTCAGATTCAAGAGACTTATATGAAGCAAAGGCTAAGGGAAATGAAAGAGCAGCTTTAGCTCTAGACATTTTCGTGTATGATACACAAAAGTATATCGGTTCATATGCAGCAGCTATGAATGGTCTAGATTGTATCGTATTCACAGGTGGTATCGGTGAAAACGCTTGGGAATCAAGAGAAGCTATTACAGACAATATGGATTTCTTTGGAGTTAAGATTGATAAAGACTTTAACAGAACTATTCGTGGTAAGTTCGCTGACCTTACAGCTAAGGATGGAAAAGTTAGAGTTTTAGTTATCCCAACAAACGAAGAATTAGTTATCGCAAGACAAACTAAAGCAATCGTTGAAAAGCTATAATTTTATATATTTTTTCGTTTGACAACAAATAGTAAATAATATATAATTCAATAGCAATTAATCAAAAAGTTATTGATGGAGGTGACTTTAAATGGCAGTACCAAAGAGAAAAACATCAAAGGAAAGAAAGCATACAAGAGCAGCAAATTGGAAGTTATCAACTCCTAATTTAGTTGAATGTCCTCATTGTCATGAAAAGAAATTAGCTCACCAAGTTTGTCCAAACTGTGGATACTATGATGGTGAAGAAGTAGTTTCTAAGAAAGTGAAAGAGGCTAAATAACATTTAAAAATGTTCAATACTGAGGCGGAATTATATTTCCGCCTTTTTTTTTGCTTTTTTTTATAATATAATGTTTTAGTGAGGAGAAACATAATATGAAAATTATTGTTGATTGTTTTGGCGGTGATAATTGTCCTAAGGCAGCAGTCGAAGGCGCCGTTTTAGCTATAAATGAAAAGAAGGATTTAACAGTTGCCCTTGTTGGAAAGAAGGAAGATATTGAAGCTAATCTAGCACCTTTATCTTATGATAAAGATAGAGTAGAAATTATTGATGCTCAAGATGTAATAACAAATGATGATAGTCCAGTTATTGCTATTAGAAGAAAGAAGGAATCTTCTATGGTTGTAGCATTAAAAACTCTTGCAGATGTTGATGCGTACGATGGTATGGTTTCATCTGGAAATACCGGTGCCTTATTAACAGGTGGTACACTAATCGTTAAGAGGTTAAATAGTGTTACAAGAGCTTGCTTAGCTCCAATCGTTCCAACAGCCGTAGACAAGAAATATACTATCGTATGTGATGCTGGTGCTAATGTTGATTGCGATCCATCAATGCTTAAAGAATTCGCCATCATGGGTGATGTATATGTTAAGACACTATTCGATATTGAAAAGCCAACAGTAGCATTACTAAATAATGGTGCTGAAGAAGAAAAGGGTAATGCATTAACAAAAGAAACATATCAAATTCTAAAGAATTCATCTCTAAATTTCGTAGGAAATGTTGAATCTACAGATTTCGTTAGCGGTAATGTAGATGTTATCGTTTGCGATGGTTTTGCTGGTAATGTTGCAATTAAGTCAACAGAAGGTATGGCAAAGAACTTTATGAGAATGCTTAAGAGTGCAATCTTAGGTGGCGGACTTAGAGCAAAGCTTGGCTATCTATTATTAAAGCCAGCTCTATTGAGTGTTAAATCAAAGATGTCTACAGATGAAGTAGGTGGAGCTGTATTACTAGGCTTAAAGAAAGTCATTATTAAAGCCCATGGTTCAAGCAAAGAATTACCATTTAAAGCTGCAATTCTACAAGTTTGCAAACTTGCTGAAAGAAATATTTGTGAAAAGATTGAAAAAGGTTTAAATGCTTAATGAATAATAAAGAGAAGGTCATAAAAGCTCAAGAGATAATCTTCAATAAAGTAGGTTATACATTTAAAGATGAAAACCTACTTGAGAAGGCGCTTCGCCATCCATCATTTGTCAATCAAACTGTTCTTGAAGATTATAATAGACTTGAGTTTTTAGGCGACTCTATTTTGAATTTCATTGTTGCAGAAATATTATTTGAAAAATATCCAGCAAGAAAAGAAAGTGATCTTACAAAAATGCGTATAAACATCGTAGATGAGAATGCGCTAACATCTGTTGCAGATGAACTAAGTTTGTCTGATTGTATTCTTATTGCCCCTAAAACTCAATTAGGTAAAAAAACACCTTCTGATGTTATAGAAGCTATTATTGCTGCGATATATCTTGATTCAGAAAGAAATATTAGTTTATGTGAAGCGGTAGTTGAAAAATTATTAGGCAAATTACTATCCGATTTTGCATCAATGAATAAGATCGATTACAAATCAAGATTAAATGAAGATTTCCCAGGATTATTTAGATTTGAATATCAACAAATCAATAATCAATTCGAGTCAATTTTATATATAAATGAGAGAAAAGTATCTGCAGGTTATGGTGCTAAAAAGAAGGAAGCAGACCAAGATGCTGCAAAGAAATTTTATGAGAATTACAAAGAGATTTAATTATATTTAAATTTTTGTTTTTTTAGTCTTTTAGTTTTCTTAAATATTATGATATTATATAAAGGAATGAGTTTAAACTAGGGGATTAGTCTAGTCTAAATTGAAAATGTAAGAAGGCTTGTTTTTAGTAGATGAAATTTAAAGGCATTGAAGTTTACGGATTTAAGTCATTTGCGGATAAATCTTCTGTTAATTTCCAAGAAGGTATTACAGCAATTGTAGGACCAAATGGATGCGGAAAGAGTAATGTCGTAGATGCTATACGTTGGGTACTTGGTGAACAAAGCGCCAAGATCTTGCGTGGTTCGAAAATGAGCGATGTAATCTTTAATGGTACTGAAAGAAGAAAAGCTATGTCTTACTGTGAAGTTGCTCTTAAGTTTGACAACTCTGCAAATCCAGAAAGAATTTTCAAAACACTTCCTTTTGATGAAGTTGTTATTTCTCGTAAATTATTCAGAAACGATTCAAGTGAATTCTATATCAATGGTGTTCAAGCAAAATTAAAAGATGTTAGAGCAATCATTCGTGAAACAGGTCTTGGCCGTGAGGGTTATTCAATTATCGGACAAGGTAAGATTGATGAAATCGTTAAATCTAAGCCAGAAAATAGAAGAGCAATCTTTGAAGATGCTGCAGGTGTTTTAGGTAGTAAGCAAGCAAGAAAAGATGCTATTAAGAACTTAGCAGATTATGAAGTTAATAGACAAAACACAGAAGCTTTACTTGCTGAAATGGAAAGATCTGTACTTTCTTTAGAAAAGCAAGCAGAGAATGCTAAAAAGGCTTTAGAGATTAGAGATGAATTAAGAAAGCTAGAAGCAAATTCTTATGTATTCCAAAAAGATAACAATGCAGCTCAAAAGATTAGAATCAATGAAAAGATTAAAGGCTATAAAGAACAATTTGAGCAATTACAAAGAGATGCAGAAGCTTGTGATAAGAAATTCGAAGAATTAACAGAAAAGCAAAAGCAACTTGATGAACAATTAACAGATTTAAGAAAAGAGCAAACATTACTTGCCGTAAAACAAGCAGATATTAAAGGCCAAGGAAATACATATGCTGCTCGTCTTGAGGGTTTGTTAACAACAAAAGAAGATTATTCAAAAAGACTTGCTGATCTTGAAGATATCCTAAGTTCAATAAATAGAGACTATAGAGACTATTTATCTAGAAAATCTATGGCAGAAGAAGATAAGCTTCAAGTAGATAAAGATTACAACGAAAAGGTTGCAATACAAAATGAATTAATGAGCGAGATTCTAAAAAGAGAACAAGCTCTTCAAGTTAAGAATGAAGAGATTAATAAGCTATTAGAATCTGTAGGAGATATCAAGGAAAACTATGGTAAAATCCAAGCTCAAGCACAATCTTCATTAGATAGAATTGATGAATTAAATAAAGATATCTCAGACGTTCAAGAAAAGATAGATAACAATGAATACATTCGTTCTCAAATGGAAGTGAATGTAGATAAATTAAAAGCTGATTCAGAAAAATTAGATGCTACAATTCTAAGATTATCAAATAGATACAATGAATTAATTGACGAGATTGACGAATTAAACGACAAGAGTATTGACCTTAAGTCTCAAATAGAAGCTTTATCAAGTAAGATTGGTTGGTTAGACCAAATGATTAAATCTTACGAGGGTTATACAGGTTCTGTTAAAGCATTATTGCAAGCATCAGATAGGGATCCTTTTGTTAAATCAAAGATTCTAGGTGTTGTTGCGAACTTAATGCATGTACCTGAGAAATATCAACTTGCTATTGAAGTTGCTTTAGGTGCAAATATTCAAAACATTGTAGTAAATGATGAATATGCTGCAAGAGATGTTATTGCTTATCAAAAACGAAATAGAATTGGAAGAGTTACATTCATTCCTTTAACAAGTTATAGAGAAAGAAATATTGACCCATCTTGCGCTGGTATTTTAAGAGAAAAAGGATGCTTTGGTGTAGCATCAAGACTTATCTCTTATGATGATAAATACTATAAAGTATTCTCAGGACTTCTTGGCAACACAGTTATTGTAGATAACGTAGATACAGGTATTCAATTATCTAGAAAATATAATTCACAAGTTAAGATTGTTACTCTAGAGGGTGAAATCTTTAATACAACAGGTTCTATCTCCGGTGGTGACACAAAGTCTAATAAGTCAGGTCTTTTAACTCAAGAGGACACTTTAAAACAATATAAAGAGGAACTTAAGAGATTAAAAGTTGATTATGATGAATCACTACAAAAGTTAAAAGAATCAAAAGATGAATATTCAGACCTTGATGAGCAAATCACTGAATATGAGAGTGAATATAAAGATGCATTTAGTAAGTATACAAATGAAAAAGCTAAGTACGACACAATCATAGATGTTCTTGTAGAATTAAATACTTCTCTTGAAAAAGCTAATAATAAGAAGAAGGAAGAAGAAGCAAGATATCAAACTATTCAAGCTGCACTTGCACGTGTATCTAAAGAGAATAGCGAATTCTCAGATAGCAAGTTAGGCAAGAGTGATGAATCAAAGACAGAAAGAGCTGAGTTCGAAAAGATCAAGATTGAAAAGAAAGAGATTGATGAAGAAGTAACAGAACTAAGATTACAAAGACAAGAACTTGAAAACACTATCAAGACTTGTAATGAGAACTTAGAAAGACTTGAAGAAGAAAGAAAGAGAACAAATGAAAACATCAAGACTTGTAGAGAAGTTCTAGCAAGTAATGATGGAAATATTAAAAAGACAGATATGAGCATTAAGAGTTCTGTTCTATCTCAAGAAGATGCAAAGAGATTAAAAGAACTTGAAACTGTTATTGCGCAATATGAGGAAGCAAAGAAGCCTATCGTAGATAAGTTAAGAGAATTGTCTACAAAGAAGGATGAACTTGCTCATGAACAATTATCTGTAAATGATAAGAAGAATAAAGCTGAAGCATCACTTATTTCTATGGATGAAAAGATGATCGCTCTAGAGGCTAGAATTATGGAAGAATATAATCTAGATTACGAAGGCGCATTAGAATATAAGGTTGATGATTTCGATTATGAAGAAGCTCAAGGAAGAATTAGATCACTAAAGGCTTCTAAGGCTTCATTGGGTTCAGTTAACTACGATGCTATTGAACAATATCAAATTGAAAAAGCAAGATATGATGCAAAGCATGTAGAATATGATGACTTACTAAAGGCTGAAGAAGATATTAAGAAAGTCATTAGCGATTTATCTAAGGAAATTTTAGAGAAGTTCAATACTGAATTTGAAAAGATTAATACAAACTTCCAAACAACATTCAAAGAATTATTTGGTGGTGGTTCAGGAAGATTACAAATATTAGAACCAGAAGAAGATCAAGATCCTCTAGATGCTGGTGTTGAAATCTTTGCTCAACCTCCAGGAAAGAGAATTACATCAATGACATCTTTATCAGGTGGTGAACAAGCATTAACAGCTATGGCAATTCTATTTGCTATCTTAAGATTAAGATCAATGCCATTCTGCGTACTAGACGAAGTAGAAGCAGCTCTTGATGAAGGTAACGTAGGTGTTTATGCTAAATACTTAAAGAAGTTCTCTTTAGATACTCAATTTATCGTTATTACACACAGAAAGCCAACAATGGAAAAAGCTGATGTTCTATTCGGTGTAACAATGCAAGAAAAGGGTGTATCTAAGGTCGTAAATGTAAACTTAAAAGAGGCTGTTGCACATAGTACAACACAAGCCGAAAGAGAGTTTGATAAAAAAGCGGAGACTAAATAATGGGATTTTTCAGTAAGATAAAAGAAGCATTCTCAAAAAAGATATACGAAGTATTCACAGCAAAAGAATTAAATGATGAATTCTTTGAAGAACTTGAATATGTTTTAATTTCTTCAGATTTAGGTGCAGAAGCAACATCTCAAATCATAGAGAATTTTAAAGAAGAATGTTATAACCATAAGATTAAAAAACCAGAGGATGCTAAAGAATTATTAAAGCAAATCATGGTTGATTCAATAGATTATGAAATTCAAGAATATACATATCCTTTAATCTTATTAGTTGCAGGAGTTAATGGCGTTGGAAAAACTACTGCCATTGGTAAACTTGCAAGATATTTTAAGAACCAAGGAAAGAGTGTTGTTCTAGCTGCTGCAGATACATTTAGAGCAGCTGCTTCCGAGCAATTACAAGTTTGGGCAGATAGATCAGATGTAAGACTTATAAAGCACGAAGAAGGTTCAGATGCAGCTGCTGTTGTATTTGATGCATTATCTTCTGCAAAAGCAAAGGGAACAGATGTAATCTTAATCGATACTGCTGGAAGATTACAAAACAAGAAGAACCTTATGAATGAATTATCTAAGATTAATAAGGTTGTTGAAAAAGAATGCCCAGATGCCGATTATAGAACATACATTGTACTTGATGCTACAACAGGACAAAATGCAGTATCTCAAGTAGAAGCTTTCGATGAAGTTATAGATATGGATGGTATTATTCTAAATAAACTTGATGGTACAGCAAAAGGTGGCGTTGTATTTGCTATCTCTGCAGAAAGAGAAATGCCAGTTATTTTCTGTGGCGTTGGTGAAGGTGTTGATGATTTAATTCCATTTAATGCAAAAGATTTCGTTGATGGATTATTCGAATAATTAACAATGAAGCGTATAAAGTGGTCGCTATTTGCTAGCGGCCATTTTTGTTTGACACGTATTTATATAAATGGTATTCTATTAAAGGTAAAATACTTTAATAAAGGAAAATTACTTTACATCTATGGAAAAAGAGGATAAATTATATATCAGTAAATACAATGACTACTATGGTAGTATGTTAACTAAGTATCAATCTCAGTTAATATCTATGTATTATGATGAAGATTTATCTTTAAATGAAATAGCAAGTCAACTTGGAATCTCACCTCAAGGTGTTAGAGATGCTTTAAAAAGAGCTGAGAATACACTAGAGAAAATGGAAGATAAGCTTATGCTTGTAAAAAAGGTAGATTCCGCTAAAATATTATTAGAGAGCCTTTATAATGAGGTGCCTCAAAATAAACAAGAAGAAATCAAAAAAGTTTTAGAACTTTTAGATAAATAAGGAGCATTATGGCAGCATTCGGAAGCCTATCTGAAAAACTAGCACATGTTTTCTCAAAATTAAAGAATAAGGGAAAGCTATCTGATCTTGAAGTAAAGCAAGCAATGAGAGAGATTCGTATTGCTCTTCTTGAAGCCGATGTAAACTTTGACGTAGTAAAGAAATTTATAAATACAGTATCTGAAAAAGCAAGTGGAGAAGAGATCTTAGCCGGATTAAATCCAACACAACAAGTTATCAAGATTGTTAATGAAGAATTAATAGCTTTGATGGGTGGAGCTTCATCTAAGATTGAAATCGCACCAAAGCCACCAACAATTATCTTAATGTGTGGTTTACAAGGTAGTGGTAAAACTACAATGTGCGGAAAACTTGGCTTAATGTTAAAAAAGCAAGGTAAGAAACCACTTTTAGTTGCTTGTGATATCTATCGTCCAGCTGCTATTAAGCAATTACAAGTAGTTGGTTCAAATGCAGGAGTTCCAGTATTTGAAATGGGTCAAATTGATCCACAAAAGATTGTAAAGGAAGCTCTTAAAGAAGCAGAAAAGAATCAAAACGATATTGTTATCATAGATACTGCTGGTAGATTACAAATTGATGAAAAATTAATGGATGAAATTGCTGGATTAAAGAAGGCATTTAATCCAAACGAAATATTGCTTGTTGTTGACTCAATGACAGGTCAAGACGCAGTAAACGTTGCTAAGAAGTTCAACGAAGTTATGGATGTAACTGGTGTTGTTCTAACAAAACTTGATGGTGATACAAGAGGCGGTGCTGCTTTATCTATTAAAGCTGTTACAGGAAAGCCTATTAAGTTCTGTGGTGTAGGTGAGAAACTTGCAGATATTGAAGTCTTCTATCCAGATAGAATGGCTTCAAGAATCTTAGGAATGGGTGACGTTTTAACTATCATTGAAAAGGCTCAAAACGCAATCTCTGAAAAAGAAGCTTTAGAGATGCAAAAGAAGTTCAAGGAAAACAGATTTACTCTTGATGATTATCTAGTATCATTTGACAAGATTAAATCAATGGGTGATATGAATCAATTATTACAAATGGTTCCTGGACTATCTCAAAAAGTAAAGGGCGATGTTCAAGTTGACGAAAAGCAATTAGACAAGACAAAAGCAATTATCCTTTCTATGACAAAGCAAGAAAGAGATAACCCAGATATTATTTCATCTTCAAGAAAGAAGAGAATTGCTGCTGGTTCTGGAACACAAGTTCAAGATATTAATTCATTATTAAAGCAATATTCTCAAATGAAAGAAATGATGAAGAGAATGCAAAATATGGGTAAGTTCGGATTTAGAGGCGGAAGATTTCCGTTCTAATATATAAAATAGATAAATAAAATTTAATATATAAAGGAGATAAAAAACATGGCAGTTAAATTAAGATTAACAAGAATGGGTAAGACACATGCACCTTTCTACAGAATCGTTGCTATCGATGGAAGAAAAGCTAGAGGCGCTGAATACTTAGAAAACGTTGGTACATATGATCCAACTAAGAATCCAGCTGAAATCAACATCAATGCTGAAGCAGCTAAGAAATGGTTAAAGAATGGTGCTCAACCTACAGACACTGTTAGAGCTTTACTAAAGAAACAAGGTATTATTGAGTAATATGGAAGAATTAGTTAAGTTCATCGTATCACAACTTGTCGATGATATTAACGCAGTTACAATCGAATCTAGCGAACAAGATGGCGTTTTAGTTATTAATGTTATCGCTGAAAAAGACCAAGTTGGTAAGATTATCGGAAAGCAAGGCAGAATTGCTAAAGCTATCCGTACAATCGTTAAGGCTGGCGCTAATAGAACAAAGACAAAGGTATCAGTAGAAATTATTGAAAAATAATGGATAGGTATACTGTAGGAACTATCGTAAGACCACATGGGGTAAGAGGAGCTATTAAAATTGATCCTCTTACTGATGATGTGGCTCGTTTTAAAAAACTTAAAGAAATTTTTATTGAAAATCACAAATACACAGTTATACAATCTCAAGTTTCAAATAAAGAAGTATATTTAACTTTAGATGAAATTAAAGATAGAAATGCAGCAGAACTTTTACGTGGTAAAACAGTAGAGGTAGATAAAAAAGATGCTGTTGAACTAAAAGAGGGTAGATTCTTTATAGTTGATGTTATTGGCTGTAAGGTGTTTATCGAAGATAAAGAGATTGGCGTTATATCAGATGTTCTTCAATATGGAGCAGCTGATGTTTATGTAATTTCAGCAAATGATGGAAAAGAAGTGATGATTCCAGCAATTAAGAAATTACTATTAAAAGTAGATATTGAAAATAAACAAGTTTTGTTAGATAAACAAACATTTGAGGAAGTTGCAACTTATGAGGATTGAGGTACTTACTCTTTTTCCAGAGATGTTCGACTCGCTTAAAGTCGGTATTTTAGGAAAAGCTCAAGAAAAGGGGCTTTTTACTTTAAATACAACAAATATTAGAGACTACTCTTTGGATAAGCATAAAAAAGTAGATGATACTCCATTTGGCGGTGGGGCTGGTATGGTTATGACACCACAACCACTTCATGATTCTATTAATGCAGTAGATAAAGATCATAAGTGCTTAAGGATATATCTTTCTCCTAAAGGAGAAACTTTATCTCAAAATCTTGTTCAAAAGTTAGCAAAAGAAGAGAACTTAATGTTTGTTTGCGGAAACTATGAAGGTATAGATCAAAGAATAATTGACTTAGATATAGATATGGAATTATCTATTGGCGATTATGTTTTAACTGGCGGAGAAATGGCAGCAATGGTTGCTATTAATGCCGTATCTAGATATATAGATGGAGTTCTTGGTAATCAAGAATCTACATCAGAAGAGAGCTTTTCAAATGGACTTTTAGAGTATCCACAATATACTCATCCACAAGTTTTTGAGGGAATGGAAGTGCCAGAAGTATTACTAAGTGGTAATCATCAAAACATTGCAAAATGGAGATATGAAAAGCAATTAGAAATTACAAAGGAAAGAAGACCAGATTTATTGGGGGATAAATAATGAAATACAATAACGTAATAGACTCAATCATGGATGAGAACTGTTTAGATCCAGTTTGGCTTGAAGATGAAAAGGGAAAGAAGCATGAATACGAACAAGAAGCTTTAATTCCTTTTGATAACAAAATGTACGCTATTATGGTCGACGTAGAAGCTGCCAATGCTGGTGATTGGGAAAACGCTGGCGAAGTATTCTTAATTGATGAGGTTAAGCAAGAAGTAAAACTTGTTAAGAATGTAAATACAATAAGCACAATTTTTGAGATTTACGATAGACTTTTTGATGAAAAGCAAGACGAAGAGTAATTGAATTGCTATCGCGAGAATAAGGAATAAAACAATGAGTGAAAACAAAATAATACAATGGTATCCAGGTCACATGACCAAAGCTATGCGTATGATGCAAGAGAGTATTGCACAAGTTAATTGTGTAATATATGTTCTTGATGCTCGTGCGATCACTTCTTGTATTAATCCTAAATTCAATGAAATGGTTGGTTCTAAACCAATTTTATATATAATCAACAAACAAGATTTAGTAGAAAAAGAAGACTTACAAAAATGGCAAAAATATTTTAACGAAAAAGGATATGACTATGTCATAGCTGATTCGATATCTGGAAAACAAAAAGATATTATTATCAGTAAGTTAAAACTATTAAATAAAGCCATGATTGAAAAATATGCAAAGAAGGGAGCTATCAAATCTATAAGAGCTATGGTTATTGGTGTTCCAAATACTGGTAAGTCAACATTAATAAATTCTTTATGTAGACAAAAAAGAGCAATTACAGGAAATAGACCTGGTGTAACAAGAGGAAAACAATGGGTTTCTCTTGCTGAAGGTGTTGAACTTTTAGATACTCCAGGAACATTACCACCAGCTTTTGAGAATCAAACAATAGCGAAGCATTTAGCATTTATTGGTTCGATTAAAGATGGTGTTGTATATCTTGATGAATTAACAATAGAACTTATAAAGTTCTATAGAGAGAATAATAAGCAAGTTTTTATGGATAGATATAAGCTTGAGAACTTCTCTGACGACAATATAGAAGTTATAGACGGTATTGCTAGGAACAGAGGCTTCTTGCTTAATAAAAATAATTACGATTACGATAGAGTCTATAATGCTGTTATAGATGATTTTAGAAAGCAAAAATTAGGCAAAATTATGCTTGATTTTCCAAAGGGTGAATAATGAAAACTAAACACGATACAATGACAATGTTAGAATTTGAGCATGCTAAACTTGCTCAAGGGATGAAATTTATTGGTGGCATTGATGAAGTAGGTAGAGGTCCGCTTGCTGGTCCTGTAGTTGTTGCTTGTTGTGTAATGCCACTTAATGATGAAGACATTATTCAAGGGGTAAATGACTCAAAGAAAGTAACAGAAAGAAATAGAGAAATTCTATTTGAAAAGATAAAAGAAAAGGCTATAGCATATCAAATTGAGATGCTTGATGAAAAGACAATTGATGAAATTAATATTCTTCAAGCAACTGAAAATTGTATGGCTAAAGCCATACAAGATATACAGGAAAAGACAAAATTGGATGTTGTTTTGATTGATGCTGTAAAGATAGATAGCAATGTTCCAATTGAGCCAATTATAAAAGGTGATGCTAAAAGTTATACTATAGCTTGTGCTTCAATTCTTGCAAAAGTTACAAGAGATAGAATGATGGTTGAATATGACAAAATGTATCCAGGATACGATTTTGCTTCAAACAAAGGATATGGCTCTGCTAAACACATAGCCGCATTAAAGACCATCGGACCATGCCCAATTCATAGGAAAACTTTTATAACACATTTTGTTGAAAACTAGGAAAAAATAGTTGCGAATAGGTAATTGTTTTGTTATTATATTTGAGCAATGACTTCGGGGTAGTCCGCTGCCTAAGAGAACTAAAGTAGGTAAGAATGCTTCGTCAAACAAATTGGAGGTAAGTCACAATGAGCAATATTATTGATGTTATTGAAAAAGAAAGTTTAAGAACAGATCTTCCAGAAATCGCAATCGGTGATACGGTTAAGGTATTCGTTAAGATTAAGGAAGGTAACAAGGAAAGATTACAAGCATTTGAAGGTATCGTAATTGCTTTCAAGCATGGTAGCGTTCGTGAAACATTCACAGTAAGAAAGATTTCTTATGGTGTAGGCGTTGAAAGAACATTCCCATTACATTCACCAAGAATCGACCATATCGATGTTGTAAAGCATGGTAAGGCTGCTAGAGCTAAGTTATATTACCTAAGAAACAGAATTGGTAAGGCTGCTAGATTAACAGAAGTTGAAGACTAATCTTTCTATGATTTAGATTAAAAGTGCTCTCGAGAAATCGGGAGCATTTTTCTTATAATAATATATATTATAATATTTTATTTTAATAATTATGCTTGATAATGCCACTCAATTTGATTATTATATAAATAAATGCAGCAAACGTTAATTAACAGGTGGCTTATAATGAAAAGAAGAATTTTAATCACATTAACAATTATCGCAATCCTAGTTGTGGCATTAATGAGTTTCACAGCTTGCAAAAATTCTACAGATTACGATGTTAATCTTTTGACTAACTCAGATTTTGAAAAGGTAAATGATTCAGGTACAGTTACATCTTGGACTGCTACAGATACATCTACTGTTTCTTTCCCAAAGAATACAAGAGATGACTCATATGATCCAAAGCTTGGTTCATATTATGCAAAGTTCTCAGTTACAAGCAAGTATACTTATTTGTATCAAACTGTTACTCTTGAGAAGAATAAGTCTTATGAGATTAAAGCATATGTAAAAGTTGATTCAGTATCAACAAGCAATGATATTGGATTTAGATTTGGTTTTGATACAGCTGAAAGCTTTGTCGGATTAAACATTACAAAAGATACAGATGGTGAATGGGAAACATTTACATATTACTTCACATCAAGTGTAAGTGGCGATGTTAAATTAACAATCGGAACAGGTAATTCTACAAACACTGCTGTTTCAGCAACAGCATATGTAGATAACGTTTCTTTAAAGAAAGTTGAATCTATCCCAGAATCATTCTCAAAGGATAATACAATTGAAGTTCTAAGAATTACAGATAAGAACACATTAGAAAATGGCGGTTCTATAACATTCGTTATTCTAATGACAATTATGAGCTTATTAATTGCTTGCGCATTATTTATTGCTATTAAAGCAAATACAACAAAAGAAGGAGCTATCGTTCTTCCAAAAGAAAAGAAGACAACAAAACTTGATGAGTTTTTCGGAAAGTTTATGAATGTTGATAAGGCAAAAGAAGTATTAGGAAGCAATTTTGCAATATTCCTATACGTTATGGTAGGTGCATTGCTTATTAGATTTATCATTTCTGTTGCCTCATATGGATTAACAAGTGCTGTAACAACTCTAGAGAGCATTGCAAAATATGGCAGTGAAGGTGGTCTTCTTTCATTCTATTCTTCACATACAAGCGTAACAGCTCCTGTTGGTGTAAGCGTTGTATACACAATATTAGGTTATGTTGCAAACTCATTAGGAATTAAGAGTGGTTCATTAGGTTTTGCAATCTTAATGAGATTACCAATGGTTATTTCTGAAATTGTTACAACATACATGATTTATGCATTCACAGCAAAGCACAAGTCAGAAAAGACAGCTGCTATTTATTCAGCTATCTATGCATTTGTTCCTGTATTCTTCTTCTTCGGAAGTTTCTATGCAGCAACAGAAGTAATCGCTATGGCATTTATAGTTGGAATGATGATGGCAATCTTAAATAAAGATTACATTGTTGCTGGTGCAACATATCTTGGTGCTTTATTATTCAGCAACTATGCTTTAATTATTTTACCAATTATCGCAGTATTCGAAATTTGGGGAATGGTTAAGGATAAGACAAAGATTTTAGAAATCTCATTAACAGCAGCTATTAGCTTCATTATCTTATACGTATTCGGAATGTTAATGACATGGGACAGCGTTAAGGATGGTCAAGTATTTGAATACTTCAAGAGAATGTATCAATTCTTCAAGGATAGCGCATTCTTATCTACAGACTCATTCAATATGTATGCAGTATTCGGTGCTGCTAATGATAAGACAAGATCAACAATGATAGAAGTATTTAATTGGTTGTTCGTTGCAGCAATGAGCGCTTGGCCAATTTACTTATATATCAAGAATAACAATAGAGCGGATTTAGTTTTAAACTCAGCATTAATGTTTGCAGCTTATGCAGTTATTGGCGCTCAATCAACTGTTTATGTTCTTCCATTTGCTTTAGTATTATTACTAATCTACGTAATTATCGTTCCAGATAATAGATTATATTTATGCTTAAGTGCATTAGCTACATTGTCATTCATGAACTTAGCACAAATCGCATCTCAAAGCGGATATATCTCAGCTGTTGATGGTGCTCAATATACAGCATTTGCAAGCAATAGCCCATTCCTAATTGTATTTAGTATCTTTACAGTTATTGCAATGTTCTATTTTGCATACACATGCATAGATATTTCTTACTATGATGAAGTAAGCCCAATTAGCCCACTTACAGGATCCCTAAAGGATGATGCTAAAAAGCTTCTTTCTCAATTAAATCCTAAGAAGTTATCTAAAAAATCAAAATAAGTGAAGGCAAATAAATGAAATTAATAATTGTAGAATCACCACATAAAGCAACCACAATATCTAAGTATTTAGGTAAGGATTTCAAGGTCATTGCTTCAAAGGGCCATGTTAGAGATTTACCTGAAAAGAGAATGGCTGTTAATGTGGATAACAACTTCGAACCAGAATATGTAATCAATCCAGATAAGGAAGCAACGATTAAGTATATCAAGCAAGAAGTAGCAAAAGCAGATAAAGTTTATCTTGCAGGCGACCCGGATAGAGAGGGAGAAGCTATTTCTTGGCATATATCTGAAGTTTGCAACGTAAAAGGAAATGATGTTCGTATTGAATTCAACGAGATTTCTAAAAAGGCAGTAGAAA
>DFIJ01000133.1 GCA_002372775.1 Christensenella sp. UBA3700 | reverse complement strand
CAGATGATGAAGATGTTTTATATCAAGATTTTTTAGATCGAGAAGAGGAGTTCTCAACTGGTCTACAAGATGGCTTTGCTATTCCTCATGCAAGAACAAAGAATGTCAAAAAAGCAACTGTGATGTTCTTACGTAATAAAAGAGATATTGACTGGGTGACAATGGATGATCAACCAGTTAAATATATTTTCGCATTGCTTGTTCCTGAAGAAAGTGCAGGTAATTTGCATCTGAAGATGATTTCTTCACTTGCAACAGCATTATTGGAAGATGATTTTAAAGAAACAGTAAAGTCATCTAAAGATAAGACTGAGTTGATGAATTATATTTTAAAGAACATGGAGGAGGAAAATTAAATGAAAGTTGTTGGAGTTTCTGCATGTCCAGCGGGATTAGCACATACGCCTATGGCAGCAAAAGCGTTGGAAAAAGCAGGAAAGAAAATTGGATTTGATGTAAAAATGGAGCAACAAGGCTCAATGGGACAGATCAACAAGATTACGAAAGAAGAAGCGCAAGCTGCTGATTTTGTCTTAATTGCATCGGATCAAAAGATTCAGGAAATGGATCGTTTTGAAGGAAAACCAATCATTCGTGTAAATATTACAACATGCATTAAGGCACCAGAAGCTGTGCTTAAGAAGTGTGCAAAAGCTGTTAAAGAAAAAAAATAACCTCACTCTGGCCAGTAAGGTTACTAACGTATAATGGAATACGCACTCTCATTATACATTAAATAGTCGAAAATAATATAAAAAGGAGAGTTTAAAAAATGAAAAAGTTTTTTTCTGAAGCAAAAGGTCATTTAATGACTGGTATTGGTTACATGTTGCCATTGATTATTGGTGCTTCATTAATTGTCGCAATCCCACTTATTATTGCATTATTCTGTGGAGTTCAGTCTTTAGATCCATATGCTGAAAAGACAGGATTCTTTCATACATTATATTTAATTAATCAAGTTGGTTGGACTGGTATTGGATTAGTTAATACTGTTCTTGCTGGTTTTATTGCTTATTCTATTGCTGATAAACCTGCAATTGGTGCTGGTTTTATTGGTGGTGCTATTGCTACTAGTACTAAAGCTGGATTCTTAGGTGCTGTTATTGCAGCATTCTTAGCAGGTTATACTGTTAAATGGTGTAAAGAACATATTAAGTTGCCTGATTCAATGCAACAGATGATGCCGCTTGTTATCTTGCCATTCTTTGCTACTGGAGTTGTTGCAGTTGTAATGGGTGCTATCCTTGCAACACCATTGTCAGCTATTAATACAGCTTTAGTAGACTGGTTAAAAGCTATGAGTCAATCTGGAACATCACAGCTTGTACTTGCATTAGTATTAGGTGCAATGATTGCATCTGATATGGGTGGCCCTATCAATAAGTCTGCATGGATGGCAGGTAACGTGTTATTAACTGAACATATTTATCAGCCAAATGTTTATATTAACTGTGCAATCTGTATTCCTCCATTAGCTTATGCTATTTCTACATTAATTAGAAAAGATCGTTTCTCTAACAGTTTTAAAGATGCAGGAAAAGGTAACTGGGTTATGGGATTTATTGGAATTACTGAAGGTGCCATTCCATTTACTTTGGTAAAAGCTTCTCGTCTTATTCCTATCAATATGATTGGCGGTGCTTTAGGTGCAGCTGTTACATGCTTGCTTGGAGCAAAAGCTAGTATTCCTCCTGTTGGTGGAATTTATGGATTCATTACAATTTCAAATGGATGGGCTTATCTTGTAGGTATGCTTGTAGGTGCATTATTTATTGCCATTGTTGCTCCTATGGTTGTTGACTTTAATGTTGATACTGAAAATGAAGAAGAAACATTATCAGAAGAAGATATCGATATCTCATTTGAATAAGTACTTATAGGAAGAGGAAACTCTTCCTATTGTTTTTAGGAGGTTCATATGAAAAAAGTACATGTTATTCCACATTCTCATTGGGATAGAGAATGGTATTTTACAACATCACGTTCTAAAGTTTATTTAATGAATAATTTAAAAGATATACTAGATACATTAGAAAAAGATCCTAAATTTAAATATTATATGCTAGATGCACAAGGATCCTTGTTGGATGATTATTTAAAATGGGTCCCTAAGGATAGTGAACGCATTCGTAAATTAGTTAAAGCACATAGACTTATTATTGGTCCTTGGTATACACAAACAGATCAAATGTTAATTTCAGCAGAGTCAATAGTACGAAATATGTACTATGGCATGAAGACTTGTGAAAAGTACGGACCATATATGAACGTTGGATATGTACCTGATTCATTTGGTCAATCAGGAAATATGCCACAAATTTATAATCAATTCGGTATAAAAGATACTTTATTTTGGAGAGGTGTCTCTAATGATATGGTTAAACACACTGATTATAATTGGATTGGTGATGATGGTTCACAAGTTTTTGTAACACAAATTCCATACGGATACTATATTGGAGGAAATATTCCAGAAGACAAGGATGATGCCAATAAGTTTTGGGAAGAAGAATGCTTTAAGAAAGCTGGTACAGGAGCTACAAATAATATCTATTTTCCAAATGGCTTTGATCAGGCACCAATTAGAAAAAATCTTCCTGACCTGATTGAAAGACAAAGAAAAGCAGATCCGAATAATGAATATGTTATCAGTTGTGTAGAAGATTATATTAATGATGTAAAGGCAAGTCACCCTGATCTTGAAGAAGTAAAAGGAGAGTTGCTGATTGCAAAACATATGCGTATTCATAAATCAATCTATTCTTCAAGAAGTGATTTGAAAATAATGAATACGAAGATTCAAAATTATGTAACCAATGTGTTAGAACCATTATTAAGTATGTCTTACTCATTAGGAAACGAATATCCTCATGGGGCAATGGAAGAATTATGGAAACTATTATTTGAAAATGCTGCTCATGATTCAATTGGATCATGTATTTCAGATACAGCTAATGAAGATGTCTATGTACGCTATAAGCAAGCAAGAGACATTGCTGTTAATCTTGTTGAACTTCATACTAGGTTAATAGCTACAAATATCAAGAATAATGATGATATGACAATAACTCTATTTAATACACTACCATTTACTAGAAATGAGACGGTACTTGCTAAGCTTTATCTTCCAGGTGAAGATTTTGCTTTAATAGATCCTAATGGTCAGGTGATAGATTACACGATTGTTTCTTCTCGTGATCTAACAGATTATGTTTTAGCTCAGACTATTAAGCTTGATCCAAGTAAACAATTCTATGTTCCTCATACTGTTTTAGAGGCAACAATTGCTATTGAGGCAAAAGATCTTCCTGCAATGGGATATGTACAGTATTCATTAGCTTTTGATAAAACAAGTCATCAGAAATTAAGAAAAACAGATGTTATTGAAAATGAATATTATAAAATTAATGTTGAAGCAGATGGATCTTTAACAATTACAGATAAGAAAAATAATCATGTGTATAAAAATCAGGCTATCTTTGAAGAGAATGGTGATGGAGGAGATTCTTTTAATTATTCACCTGCACATCAGGATCTTATTACTACATCATATAATCATATGAGCTCTTATGAGGCGAAAGCATCTTCGTTGTATAGTGAGATGATTATTGAATATAGTTTGCCTATTCCTAGTGATTTAGAAGAAAGAGCGAAGGGAATGAGATCGCTACAATTACCAATTCAAATGGTTGTTAGATTAACAAGAGAATCAAGAATAATTGATTTCCATGTCCATGTTGATAATATTGGAAAATCACATCGACTATGTGTAACTTTTGATGCTGATCTTATTACAAAAACCAACCTTGCAGATGAACAATTTGGTACAATAGAAAGAGAGAATGTTCATGAAAATGAAATGAAGTTATACAATGAGGCTTTAAAGAAATCTGAACAGATTAAAGAAGAAGTTAATTCGAATATTCCTGTAAATTTCCAACAAAATAATATTGCATGGCAGGAACCACCTATTTCTATTGAACCAACACAAAGTTTTGTGAGTTTAAATAAAGATAATAGAGGAATTGCTTTATTCCCTCAAGGAGTTCGTGAATATGAAGTGATTGATAATCACGCTTTACGATTGACATTATTTAGAACTTATTCTTTTATGGGAAAAGAAAATCTTATTTATAGACCAGGTCGTGCAAGTGGGGAACGAATAATTGAAACACCTGATGCTGAACTATTAAAACCTTTAGATTTTAGTTTTGGATTTATGTCATTTAGTCAATCATTTAATAATTCACTTATTGCCAATTATGCAAAAGAATATAATACTCCAGTTATTGCTAAGGAGTATGCTGAATTTTTGAATGGACGATTAATTTTCTCTGAAATGGAAAAAGAGGGACAAGAAGAAAAAGAGTATTCATTATTT